>DASROV010000027.1:0-2596 GCA_035646755.1 Trueperaceae bacterium
CCGTCTTCCATGTCGACTTCGAGTCGCAGCAGCAGTGAGGGCTTGTAGCCGTAGCGGTATGCGCGCCAGCGCGGGTCGAAACCGAGGTAACCGCAGTACCAGCCGTCGCCAAGGATGGCGCCGATGGTGTTGACGCCGTCTCGCAACTGCTTGCTGACGTCGTAGGTCTGGTACTGGATGCGTTGGTGGTAGTCGGTCCAGCCCGGTGGCAGCAACGCGTCACCGACGCGCTCACCGTTGAGTCGCAGCTCGTAGACACCTCGCGCGGTGGCATAGATGCGCGCGCGCCGCACCGGGCCGGCGACTTCGAACGTCGTGCGCAGGTAGGGGCTGGGGCGACGCTCACCGAATGCCAGCACGGACGCGTTGGCGGTGTCGGCTGCCGCCGTGCCCGCTTGCCTTGGCCGCGTCCCACCGGCGGGCAGTGGGCTGCCGAAGGGTCCTGCATTGCCGAGCCCGATCCAGTCGGCCCGCCACTCGTCGGCCGCCAGCAACCCCATCTCCCACCACGCCTCCGTGCTGGTGGCGGCATGATCGTTCTCGTCCCAGACGGTCACGGTCCAGTGGTAGCGCTGCCGCGAGCGCAGCGCGGGGCCGCCGTACTCGACGTGCACGCTGGCATCGCTCGCCACCCGGCCACTGTCCCAGACGACGTCGTTGCCTGGCTCCGTGGTCGTGACCATGACCTGGTAGGCGCTCTGCATGGCGCCACGGCGCTCGCCGGAGAGCTGCCAGCTCAGCCGTGGCCGCGCCGTATCGATACCGAGTGGGCCCCGCAGGTACTCGCAGCGCAGGTTGACGGGCTGGATCGAGCTTGTGTTCACCCCTTCAGCCCACTCGAGAAGCCCTTTATCACCGTGTGCTGCAGCAGGAAGAACGCGATGAGGATCGGGGCGGTGCCGATGATCAGGCCCGCGAAGATGAGGTGCCACTGCGACACGTACTGGCCAACGAACGAGTAGATGGCGACGGGCACCGTCTGCTTCCCCGAGCCGCTCAAGTAGAGCAACGGAGTGAGGAAGTCGTTCCACACGATGATGGTGCTGAGGATTATCACCGTGCCCGTGACGGGGCGCAGAAGCGGAAACACCACGAGCGCGAAGGTCTGTAGGTGATTGGCGCCGTCGATCAGCGCCGCCTCCTCGTAGGTACTGGTAGTGCTGCGGAGGAAACCGACGTACAAGAAGATGGCCAAAGGAACCAAGCCGCCGGTATGGAAGAGGATCATGGCGGGGTAGGTGCCCAGCAGGCCGAAGTTCTTGACGAGTTGGTACAGCGGGATGAGTGCGAGCTGGAACGGCACGATGATGCCGAGCAGCAGCAACTGGAACAGCCCGTCACCGAGGCGGGACTTGCGCCTCGCCAACACGTACGCGCCCATGGAGCCGAGCACGACCAACAACAGCACCGTGGTGCCAGTGATGATGAAGCTGCTGACCAGGGCTGGTCCGATGCGGGCGGCCGTCCAGGCCTCCACGAAGTTGCCGAAGTACAGGCGCGTGGGCAGACTCAGCGGGGACGTGGCCAGTTCGGAAGGTGTCTTCAGCGCCTGCACGAACAGTACGTAGATAGGGAACAGGAAGATGGCCGCGAACGCGATCAGCACCACCTCGAGAGCGAACGTGCGCCACCCGTATCGCCGGCTCACATCGCCACCTCCCGCGAGCGCAGCACGCGGAGTTGGATGAAGGCGAACAGAGCGACGATGGCGGTCAGCACCAGCGCGATCATCGCGCCATAACCGAACCGGCCGAAGAGGAACGTCTGCTTGAACAGGACGGTCGAAAGCGTCTCGGTCGCGTAACCCGGGCCGCCGTTGGTCATCGCGAACACCTGGTCGAACAGTTTCAGGCTGGCGATGAGTGAGAGCACGAGGTTCACGGTTATCGCGGGCGCGATTAGCGGCAGCGTGATGTGTCGGAAACGACTCAACACGGTCGCCCCGTCCAACTCCGCGGCCTCGTAGTACTCCCGCGAGATGCCTTGCAGGCCGGCCAGGAAGATCACCATCGACACGCCCAGGCTCTGCCACACAACCGTCGCCATGATGGAGCCGAGGGAAAGCGACGGATCCCCGAGCCAGTCCTGTCGCAGGAAGCCGAGGCCGATGCTGCCAAGCAGCCCGTTGAGCCCCTGATCGGGGAACGGGTTGTAGATGTACTGCCACAGGTAGGACACGATCAAGGGGCTTATCACCGCAGGGGCGAAGAAGACGGTGCGCAGGATGTAGCGGCTCTTCACCCCGGTGTTGAGTCCGAGCGCCAGTAGCAGCCCGAGGCCGTTCTGGAAGAGCGGCACGAACAGGGCTATCAGCAACGAGTTCTTGAGGGCGGTCCTTGCCTGCATGTCGCCGAGGAGCCGCTGAAGGTTGTCGAGCCCGACGAACTCCTTGTGAGCTGAGAGCGCGCGCCAGTCGGTGAAGGCGTACACGGCTCCCGCTAGGCTCGGGTAAATGACGATGACGAGGTAGAAGAGCATGGCGGGAGCCAGGAAGGCCCACGGCACCACGATCCTGCCGCCACGTCGGCGCGCGGCGGGGACGGGCTTCGTGGTGCTCACCCTCCCGACGCCGACCATCTACTGCTCCATTAGGAAG
>DASROV010000028.1:0-3149 GCA_035646755.1 Trueperaceae bacterium
GCTTCGAGGGCCGCATCGTCGAGGCGGCCTTCTTCGTCGGCGTGCCGGCCGGCATGATGGCCGTAACCCTCGAACAACTCGCCCGAGACCTGATCGCGACGGTACTCATCGCCTTCCTTGCCTTCGCTCTGGGCGTGTGGATCCTCGCCGAGAGGGTGCTCGGCCCGCTGAAGCGGGTGACGGCAGCCGCCGCCCTGGTATCGGGCTCGGACCTCTCGCAACGCGTCCCGTTATCCACCAACCGTGACGAGATCCGCGACCTCGGTGTGGCAATAAACAACATGCTCGGCCGCCTGGAGGAGTCGTTCGAGACCCAGAGGCGCTTCACCGCCGACGCCAGCCACGAGTTGCGCACGCCGGTCACCGCGATCGCCGGGCACGCCAGCTACCTGCTGAGGCGCACCCAGCCGACCGAGCCGCAACGTGAGTCGCTTGCTGTCATCCAGCGGGAGTCCGAGCGCATGGGCAAGCTGGTCAACGACCTGCTTGAGTTGGCCAGGGCCGACGCCGGCTTCACCATCAACAAGGAGCCGATGAACCTCGTCGAGGTTGTCGACCTAGTAAAGGAAGAGGTCTCGCGCCTGCCGACCGAGGCAGTGATGAGCGTGAGCGCGCCGCAGCCGCTTGCCGAGGTGGTCGGTGACGCCGAGCGGCTCAAGCAGGTGGTGCTCAACCTGGTGCTCAACGCCATCAACGCCGGTGCCTCGCACGTGACGGTCACCGTCGCCCGTGAGGGCAAACAAGTGAGGCTGGAGGTGCTCGACGACGGTGCCGGCATGCCGCCCGAGGCGCTCCCGCACCTGTTCGAGCGCTTCTACCGCGTCGACGGCGCCCGCAGCGGGCGCGGCAACGGCAGCGGACTGGGCCTCGCCATCGTGAAGTGGATCGTGCTGCAGCACGGCGGGACCGTGACCGTAGAGTCGCGGCTTGGCGAGGGCTCGGTCTTCACCGTGCTCCTGCCCGCGCTCGACCCGCGCAAGACAGGCGAGGGTCCCGCCGCGCAGCGCCCCTTGGCGGCGCGTGCAGGCCCGCGCCGAAGCGGCTCCGACCGCGTGCTCAACTGACCCGCCGAGGCGCGACCGCGCCCGGCGAGCCGCGGCGCGGGCCAAAACCGCGGCCCACGCTCCCGAGACGCGGCGCGGGCCCCCGAGCCGATACGTCCCGTCAAACTATCTCCACCGTGCCGCTGTCGCTGACCACGCCGATGCGGCGCAGGCGGCCGCCGCTCGCTCGCACCAGCTCCTCGCTACGCTCGGCCGCCACGATGAGGACGAAACCGACGCCCATGTTGAACACCTCGAACATCTCCTCGTCGGAGACGCCGCCGTGCCGCTGCAAGCGCGCGAAGATCTCCGGCTCGGGCCACGTGCCCCGCTCCAGGCGGGCGCCCATGCCGTCCGGTAGCGCCCGCGGCAGGTTGCCAGGCAGTCCACCGCCGGTGATGTGCGCCATGGCCTTGATCGCGCCAATTGCCAAAAGCGGCCCGACCACCGGCAGGAAGCTCGAGTGAGGCGCCAACAGCGCCCGCCATACGGCGGTGCCTTCCGCCAGGCGTTCGTGCATGGCGTCTGCGAGAGCGGCGCGCGCGAGGCTGAAGCCGTTGGTCTGTAGCCCGCCCGATGGCAGGCCGAGCAGCACGTCGCCGACCGTGACCGTGGAACCGTCGATGATCCGCTCCTTGTCGACGATGCCGACTATCGTGCCGGCCAGATCGAACTCGCCCGGCCGGTACACGCCCGGCATCTCGGCCGTCTCGCCGCCCAGCAACGCCATGTCCGCGGCGCGGCAGGCCCCGGCGATACCGCTCACGAGGGCCGCCGTGGCCTCGGGCACGAGGCGAGAGCTGGCCACGTAGTCGAGGAAGAAGAGCGGCTTGGCGCCCTGCACGAGGATGTCGTTCACGCAGTGGTTGACGAGGTCACTGCCGATCGCGGCGAGTACGGCGCGCGCCTCGAGGGCGCGTGACTCGGCCGTCCCCGGTTCGTCGGCCGCCGATCTCTCGCCGCGGGGTGGCTCGGCGGTTAACTCCGCAGCGAAGCGGCCGGCGAGCATCACCTTGGTACCAACGCCGTCGGTGGAGGCGACGAGCACCGGCCGGCGGTAACCGGACGGCAGCTCGAACAGGCCCCCGAACGCCCCTAGGCCCTTGAGCACCCCGGCCGTGTAGGTGCTCTCCACTTCACGTGTTATCAAATCCAGTGTTCGCCCGGCCGCTCCCAGGTCGACGCCGGCCCGCTTGTAACCTCGCTCGTCCGCCTCAGCCATGACCGCGATGATAACCGTGGTCCTGAAGGCTCCCGTCGGCGGTGGGGCTAGACTCGAATCGTGCCAGACGCGATCGACGTCCTCTTCGCGTTGCCGCTTGGAGCCCTTAGCTACCTGCCGCCGTTGGGCGGTCAGGCGGCGGCGAGCGGCGAACTGGTCGGCAGGCGCGTGATCGTGCCGTGGCAGTCGTCGGTGCGCGTGGGTCTGGTAAGGGGGGCGAGGCGAGTCGACGCCGGCCGTGGCCTCGAGCTGAGGCACGCCCTGCAGTTCCTGGACGCCGACCCCTGGCTCAGCGCCGCCCAACTTAAAGGCATCGACTCGATCGCACGCGGGGCGGGCGTGCCTGCCGGTCTCGTGCTGTCGTCGCTGGCCGTGCCCGGCCTTACGCCTGAACTCCAGCACGAGGTCCACGTCAGCACCGACCGCGATGGCCAGAGCGTTGACGACGGCCTGTTCGCGGGGTTCACCACCGGGGAGTGGGTGGACGCCGCGTCGCTCGACGCCAAGCGGCTCGAGCTATTCCGCAGCCAGGGGATGCTCGACGAGCGGGTGCGGGTCGTTGCCCGCAAGACCCGCGTGGTGCGCCCCACGCGGGAGCCCGACGACGGCCTCGAGGGTGCGCGGCGCATCAACCAGCGTCTGGCGCTCGAGCGCCTCATCGAGTTGGGGGAGATAGACAGCGCCGCCGCGCTCGCGCGCGAGGCCGAGGTGCCCGAGAGTGCCGTGCGCAGCCTCATCACACGCGGCTACGTCCGCTACGAGGAGGTCGAGGCGCGGCCCGAGCCGTTACCCCAACCGCCGCTCGCGGCCACGACCTTGCCCGAACCGCCGCCCGACGCCGTCGCGCCGGAGGGCTCGGGAGCCGTGGTTGGTGGCTTGCGGGC
>DASROV010000029.1:0-15043 GCA_035646755.1 Trueperaceae bacterium
GCTGTATCACTACTGCTGGTAACGCTCACAAGCGCCAAGTATAGCCGCGGGTGCTGCGTCGGCCTACTCGAGCCGCAGGATCCGCAACTCCAGGCCAGGCACCAGATACGCCCCACCTGGATGGGTCGCGCCGGTGATGATCTCGGTAGTGGCACCCTCGAGCTCGCCAAGCTTCACCTCGACGTCGCGAGTGGAGAGGTTGGCGAGCACGAGCAGCGTCTCACCGGCCGCCGCGCGCTTGAGTGCCAGCACCGCGCGCTCACCACTGTCGATGACGACGCTGTCGCCGTGGTCGAGCGCCGGATGCAGGCGGCGCAGGCTTATCGCCCGCCGGTAGTGCCACCACAGCGACGATGGCGCCTGGAGCTGCTCGGCGAGGCTCACACCCGGCGTGCCAGCACCGGGGTCGGTCCACGGCGTGCCGCTGGTGAAACCCAGTCCGGGTCCCGGCTCCCAGCGCATGGGCGTGCGCTTGGCGACGTCGCCCCCGCCCGGCCCGTCGACCATGCCGAGCTCTTCGCCGTAATAGAGGAACGGGGTGCCTGGAAGCGTCAACAGCAGCGACGCCGCCAGCCTCAGGCGGCGCTCGTCGCGGCGCGGCAACGAGAACAGGCCGGCGTGGCGGGTCTGGTCGTGATTGCCGAGGAAGATGCCGCGCCAAGCGTTCTCGGGGTAGTGCTCGAGCGTCTGGGCCAGCCCGAAGGCCAGGTCGGAGGCCGAGCGCGACTGCAGACCGGAGAGCAGCTCGCGCCACAGCGGGTAGTCGAACGACATCGCCAGCCCGGCCGCTTCGTGGTAGCGGATGATGGCGGGCATCTCGGTCCAGGTCTCGCCGACCACCAGGGCGCCCGGCGCGACGCTGTCGACGTAGGCCTGGAAGCGCTCGACCCAGGCGTAGGTAAGTTCGGTGTTGGCGATGCGGCCATCGTCGGACTCGACGAGGTGCTGGATGGCGTCGATGCGAAAGCCGTCGACGCCGAACTCGAGCCAGTAGCGCGCGATCT
The DNA here is from genome assembly GCA_035646755.1 of Trueperaceae bacterium. Taxonomy (GTDB): domain Bacteria; phylum Deinococcota; class Deinococci; order Deinococcales; family Trueperaceae; genus DASRWD01. The sequence continues at coordinate 1,005 of DASROV010000029.1, forward strand.
GCTCGAACTCGCGCCTCACCGCCTCGTTGCGGTGGTTGAGGTCGGGCATGTCGCCAGAGAACAGCCCGAGGTAGCTCTCCCCCGCCGGACCCTGGTGCCAGGCGTTGCCGCCACGGGTGCCGCGCCAATCAGGGGGGTCGTTCGACCACACGTAGTAGTCGCGGTACTCGGCGCCGCCGGCGGCAGCCGCCTCGAACCAGGGGTGTGAGCTTGACGAGTGGTTGGGGATGAAGTCGATGATCACCCTGATGCCAAGGGCGTGGGCCTCGGCGAGCAGGGCCGCGAAATCTTCCAGTGTGCCGTAGTCGGGGTTGATGGCGCGGTAGTCGGTGACGTCGTAGCCGTGGTAGCTCGGGCTCGGGTGGATCGGCATCAGCCACACGCCGGTGATACCGAGTTCGGCTAGGTAAGGCAGGCGCTTGGTTACGCCGTTGAGATCGCCCATGCCGTCACCGTCGGAGTCCTGGAAGCTGCGCACGAAGATCTCGTACCAGACGCCGTGCTGCGGCGCAGTAAGTGGCACCTGCGGAGTGTCGTTGGCGACGGCTGTCGACGTCATGGCGGCAGCGAGCAGCACCGCGGCGGCCCCCGCGCGCGCTGCACGCCGCAGAGCCGGAATTGGATCCGGCGTTGAGGCCATCCTCAGGTCAGCCCGATCGGCGGAATGGCGACGAGCCTCAAGGCCACAGGCGATCGACCCACGACAGCGGGTTGGTGGGGGTTTCAGCAAGCCGCATCTCCCAGTGGAGGTGAGGTCCGGTGGACAGACCGGTCGAGCCGACCAGGCCGATGATGTCGCCCCGCTTCACCTGCTGGCCGACCTCGACGCCGACCTCGGAGAGGTGGAAGTAGAGGCTAAAGAGCCCGAAGCCGTGGTCGATGAGGATCCACCCGCCCTTGATCGGGTAGGGCCCGGCGACGAGCACGCGCCCGTCGTTGGTGGCGGCCACTGGCGTCCCCTTCGGCGCGGCGAGGTCGAGGCCGTTGTGGTACGAGACGCGGCCACCCGCGGCGAAACGCCTCGCGTCGGCGAAGCCGCTGCTCTCCCGGCCGGCGATGGGCATGAGGAACGGCTCGCGCCACAGCGGGTCGCTTGCGCCCTGCGCGACCGCGCTCGAGAGCGTCGCCCGCTCCAGTTCGGCGCCTTCGGGGGTGACAACCGCCAGCGTCTCGGCGCTCAGCGCCAGCTGCTCGACGCTCACGCTAAGCGGTTGAACGGCGATCACGCGGCTCACCTCGACGATCCGACCGAACTCGTCGGTGGCCGCCGCGGTCAAGGTCAGTTGAAGCGGGTCCACCGTGAACGGGGTGGCGAAGACCGCGTAGGTGCCGTCCTCGAGGTTGATGGTCCTGCCCTCTTGCCCCTCGAGCGAGAGGCTGACATCGACGAGGACCGCGCCGGAGTCGCTGAGCGCGAGCCTGGCTCCCAGTGGGTCGCCGGAACGGATGGCCGCGGGCACGCTAAGCGTGAGCTCGACGGCCGGCACGCCAGTGATTACACTGCTCACCTCGGTGGCGTTGCCGGCGCCATCAGTGGCAGTGATGACGACGGGGTTCGCCCCGGCGAGCGCGGCGAGCACGAAGGTGTGGTCCTGGGTTACCTCTTCGAGTCGGGTGGCGCCGTAGGTGACGACGTAGGTGACCGGCTCGTCGGCGCTGATGAACAGCTCGGCGCTTGCGCCCTCGGCGAGCCGCAGGGGCGCCTCGTAGTACAGCCGCGGTGCGGTGGTGTCACGCAGCGCCGCTGACACCGAGAGGGTGGCGAGCGCTGTCGAAGCCAGCGCAAGCAACGTCAGCGCCAGGCGGCGACGCGTGCCCATGGCCACGGGTCGATAACGCATCAGGTCGTCACTCTGGCCGCTTACGAGGACTGACTGGTGACGAAGGGCAAGTTGCGGAAGAGGTGGTCGACGTCGAGGCCGTAGCCGTAGACGAAGGCGTCGTCGATGGTGAAGCCGAGGTAGTGGACGGGGACCTCCACCTCACGCCGCGCCGGCTTCGACAACAGCGCCGCGACCTTCACGCTAAGCGGCTTGTGCGCCGCGAGGTAATCGAGCAGGTAGTTCATGGTCAGGCCGGTGTCGACGATGTCCTCGACCAGTATCACGTGCTTGTCGGTGATGTTGAGGTCGAGGTCCTTTATCAACTTCACCTGTCCGCTCGACTTACTCGCCGAGCCGTAGCTCGACACGGAGAGGAAATCGACGCTCAAGGGCATGTCGATGGCCCGCACCAGATCGGCCATGAACATGAACGCGCCGTTGAGCACGCACACCAAGTGGAGCGGCTGGCCCTCATGGTCTCTCTTGATCTCACGACCCAGCTCGGTGACGCGGCGAGCGATGCTGGCGGCGTCAAGCTGCACGACGCCGTCACCTGTCTTGAAGAACTCCTGCTTGCGCATGTCACCTTCCTGCGGCGGCCGGCGAGAAGCTAGTGCCGATCCGCCGGATTATACCCGAGTGCCTTGAAGTCGCTGAGGTCCAAGGTTCGCCACTCACCGAGCCCGACGTCGCCCAGCTCGAGCCCGGCGACTCGGGTCCGCTGCAAGCGGGCAACGTCGTAACCGACGGCCGTCACCATCCTGCGCACCTGGCGCTTGCGCCCTTCGCCGAGCACGATGAGGGCGCCGCCCGCTGCTGGCTGGGCGGCGAGCGCCCGCGCCAGGCCGTCTTCGAGGATCACGCCGGCGGTAAGTCGGGCGGTGGCGGCCGGCGCGAGCTCCCCTTGGTCGCACCACACCCGGTACTCCTTTTCGTGGCCGTAACGAGGGTGAGTGAGGCGCAAGGTCAGCTCACCGTCGGTGGTGAGAAGCAGCAGCCCCTCCGACTCGAGATCGAGCCTGCCTACTGCGTGTAGGCCGGGCGCCCGCGGGACGAGCTCGAAGACCGTCGGCCTGCCGCGTTCGTCGTTGGCCGTCGTCACGTAGCCGGGCGGTTTGTTGAGGAGGTAGGTAACCGGTCGGCCGGTAGCAAGCAACGGCTCACCGTCAAGCCTCACGTCGTCGTCGGCTGCGGCCCGGTCGCCGAGTCGCGCCGTGAGGCCGTTAACGCTTACGCGGCCGGCGCTTATCAACTCCTCGGCCTTGCGCCGGCTGGCGACGCCGGCACGGGCGAGCAGCTTCTGCAGGCGCTCGCCACGTTCGTCTTCGACAGCGTCGTCGTTCACCCCTTGAATGTAACGGGTCGAAGCCGCCGCCTCAGTCGGCGATCACCCTCGCCGCTCTCGCTGACGGTTCGTACTTGCCTCACGCGGTCGCGGGCGTGGCCGCGGGCCGCGGGTAGAGTTGGACCATGGCGCTAGCAACCGGCACCTTCGACATCAAGGAGTTGATCGAGGAGATCATCCCCTTCAACCGTTTCCTCGGCGTGGAGCTACGCTCCTTCGACCCCGCCGGGCGCAGCGTGGTCTTGGCCTTGCGACTGCGTGAAGAGCACGTCGGCAACATCGTCAAGGCGATACCCCACGGTGGGGTCGTGTCCTCGCTGGTCGATGCCGCGGCCGGCGCCGCGGCCGCCCTGACGCTGGCCGACCTCAACGATGCCCCCTCGGTCTCGACCATCGACATGCGCGTCGATTACCTCGAGCCGGCGCGCGGCGAGGAGCTCTTCGCCACTGCCAGCGTGGCCCGCGCCGGCCGCCGCGTGGTCGTGGTGCGCACCGAGGTCAAGGATGCAAGCGGCACCCTCATCGCGCTTGGCACCAGCACCTTCGCGGTCGGCTCGCGCGAGTGAGCGACCCGCTGCTCGAGCGCTACGCGGCGTTGTTGGTCGGTTACTGCACCGGGGTCGCCAGCGGCGACAAGGTGCTGCTTAACGTCGATACCGGCGCCTCGGCGCTCGCGCGCTGCTTGGTGCGCGCGGTACTCAGCGCTGGCGGCGAGCCGTTCCTGCGCCTAGCCTACCCCGAGCTAAGCAGCGACATCGTGTCGTTGTCGTCCCCGGACCTGCTGGCGTCGCCGGCGAAGCTTCAACTCGAGGAGATGAAGGCGATTGACGCCTTCATCCGCGTGCAAGCGAGCGACAACGCGCGCTCCCTGGCTGGCGCGGACCAGCAACGCCTAAGCGCCATCGAGCGGCGCCTTGCGCCCGTGCAGCGCTGGCGCGTCGAGCACACCCGCTGGGTGGGCACGCTGTTCCCTACCGGCGCCGCGGCCCAGGAGGCGGGCATGAGCAGCGACGATTTCGCCCGCTTCGTCTTCGGGTCGATGTTCCTGTTCGACGCCGACCCAGCGGCGCGCTGGCGGGAGTTGGGCGCGCGCCAACAGCGGCTGGTCGAGCGATTGGCGACGGCACGGGAGTTCCACCTCGAGGGCCCCGGCACCGACCTGCAGCTGTCTGTCGCCGGCCGCACCTGGCTCAACTCCGACGGTAAGCACAACATGCCCTCCGGCGAGGTGTTCACCGGCCCCATCGAGGACAGCGCCGATGGGCACGTGACGTTCAGGGTTCCGAGCCACGTGCGCGGCTCGCAGGTGCAAGGCGTGCGACTGCGGTTCGAGGCGGGTGAGGTCGTCGAGGCCAGCGCCGAGCGCGGCCAAGAGCTGCTCGACGCTCAACTCGCGACCGACGCCGGAGCCAAACGGCTCGGCGAGATCGGTATCGGCACCAACCCCAACATCACGGCGCCCATCGGCCAGACGCTTTTCGACGAGAAGATCCTCGGGACCGTGCATCTGGCGCTCGGGCGCTCCTACGTCGAGAGCGGCGGAGTAAACGACAGCGCCATCCATTGGGACTTAGTCTGCGACCTGAGGACCGAAGGCAGCGTGCGGGTCGACGGCGAACCGTTCCTGGCAGGCGGCAGGTTGCTGTGGCTGGAGGAGTGAGCCGCCTCCAGCGTCGGCTCAGCGCGCGGTCCAGCCGAGGTCCATGGTCTGGACGCTGCCGGTGACGCCCCAGGCGGCCGCCGAGGCCAGCCAGGCGACGAGCGCGGCGACGTCGCGCGGCTCGAGCAGGCGCTTGATCGCGACGTTCTCGAGGAACACCCGCTGCTCGACCTCGTCCTCCGGGATGCCGCGCGTGCGCGCCTGGTCGGCTATCTGCTTCTCGACCAGGGGAGTTCTTACATAGGCCGGCGCTACCACGTTGCAGGTGAGCCCGTGCTCGCCGCCCTCGAGCGCGGTGGTGCGCGCCAGCCCGACGAGGCCGTGCTTGGCACTTACGTAGGCCGCTTTGAAGGGGCTGGCCGCGAGGCTGTGCGCGCTGCCGATGTGGATAACGCGTCCGGCTGCCCCGCGCGTCAGCCAGGGCCAAGCGTGCTTGGTGAGCAGGAACGGCGCGGTGAGCATGAGCGCGATCATGTCCTGCCAGCGTTCCTCCGGGAACTCCGCGATGCTGTCGATGTGCTGGTAACCGGCGCTGCAGACGAGCACGTCGAGCCCGCCGAGCTCGCCGGCGACGCGGTCGACGACTGCCTCGCAGGCTCCCGGCCGGGTGAGATCGGCGGGCACGAACAGGCACTGCAGGTCGGCGGCCACGCGCTCGCCTGCCGACGCTTCGAGGTCGGTGATGGCGACCTCAAGGCCGTCTTCGCTAAGCCGCACGGCGCAGGCCAGCCCGATGCCGCTGGCGCCGCCCGTCACCAGCGCGACCCGTCGCTCGTCACCACCGACAGTGGGCTTCATCCGTCGATTCTAGCCGCGCGGCCGCCGCCGGGGCTTGCCAGCCGGCGCGGTTGGGTGTGTTAAAATCCTGTCTTGCTGGCGCGTGCCGAAGTGGCGGAATCGGTAGACGCGCATGATTCAGGGTCATGTGTCCGCAAGGACGTGGGGGTTCAAGTCCCCCCTTCGGCACCACTCGAGCCAGCAGCCCAACCACAAGTGAACATCCGCCCTCAGCGCGCGAGGTGCTCTACTCGCGCTCTCAGCGCGCGAGGTGCTCGAGCGCGCCAAGCCTCCTTAGCGGCTCTACGACCGCGGCGAGCAGCGCCAGGCGGTTGCTCCTCAACCTCTCGTCAGGAGCCATTACCAGCACGTCGTCAAGGAATTCGTCGAGCGGCGCCTTGAGCGACAGCACCCGCGCCAGCGCAGCGTCGAGACCGGCCAGCTCGATTTCCGGCGCCCGCACCGGGTCGAACGGCGGCAGCTGGTCTGCGACCGCGGCAAGCAGCTCGCCAACGCCGGCCGCGCCGGTCTCGAGTGCGGCGTAAAGTGGCGCCTCCTGCGGCGCTTCGAAGAGCTCCGGATCGACCGTCGCCGCCGCGCCAGCGGTGCCGTCGTCCACCGGCCCGCGGCCCCCGGGGGTGGCCCCGCGCTTCTCGGCGAGGTTCGCGGCGCGCTTGAACAGCGCCGACAGATCAGCGAACTCTCCGCGGTCGAGCAGCGTTCGCAGCAGCACCGCACGGCGGATCGCGCCCAAGACCGTCGCGCTGCCTCCGATGGCGGCGCGGCCGACGTTGGTGGCGAAGCCGTGCTCGTGAAGGAGCGACGCCACCCGATCCCAGAGGAAGTCGAGCACCGCCGCCTGGACCGAGGAGCCGACCTCCAGGTCGCCCTCGCGGTAGGCGCTGGCGGCAGCCTCGACGAACGTCTCGAGCGCCACGCGCCAGCCACGCTGGCAGGTGACGCGCACCAACGCCAAGGCGTCACGCCTGAGGCCGAAGGGGTCGGCCGACCCGCTCGGCCGCTTGTCGAGCGCGAAGAAGCCGGCCAGCTTGTCGAGCCGGTCGGCCACGGCCAACAGAGCGCCGGCCCCGCTCGGCGGCAACGGGTCCGTAGGACCCTTCGGCATCACGCCGCCAGCCAACGCATCCGCGACGTCTCGCGGTAGGCCCTCGGCCAGCGCGTAGGCGCGGGCCATCACGCCCTCCAGCTCGGGGAACTCGTAGACCATCTCGGTAGCAAGGTCGGCGCGGAAGAGCGGCAGTGCCCTGGCGATGACGTCGCGATCGGCAGCGCTGAGCCGGACCGCGGCGGCCATGGCGTCGGCCGCGGTGGCGACCCGCGCGCTCTTGTCGGCCATGCTCCCAAGGTCTCGCTGGAAGGCGATGCCCGAAAGGGACCAGGCGTGCTGCGCAAGCGTCTTACGCCGGTCAGACCGCCAGAAGAAGCCTGCGTCGTAAAGGCGCCCGTCGAGCACACCCTCATAGCCGCGCCGCACGACGTCCTCGTCCGCGACCCGGTTGTTCGACACGCCGATGAAGCGCGGCGCCAGCTTCCCATCGGGGCTGCGCGTCGGGAAGAAGCGCTGGTGCTTGATCATGACCGTGGTGAGGACCTCGTCGGGCAACTCGAGGTAGCTGGGGTCGAACGAGCCGAGGATCGGGAACGGCCACTCGATGAGACCCGCCACTTCGTCAAGCAGCTCATCACCCTGAGTCGGCGACGCTGTCGGGCGCTCGGCGCGCTCGGCGCCGGCCGGGCCGTCTCCCACCAGCTCCGGCTCGGGCTGCCCCGCCTGGCGCGCGAGCGCCAGTCCCTCGGCCGCCGCGAGAGCCTCGCACGCCGCCAGGGTGGCGTCCCGGCGCTCGGCGCCGTCGGCCAGCACCCAGGCGGCCCGCAGCGCGTCCTGGTACGCGGCCGGCTCACGTACAGCGACGGCTTCGGGGGCCAGGAAGCGGTGGCCGCTGGTGGTGCCCGCCGACCGTAGTCCCGCGGCCTTCACGTCGATCACCACGCCGCCGTGCAGCGCCAGGAGCCACGCGACCGGCCTGATGAACGCGGTCGGCTCGTCGGCCCAGCGCATCTTCCGTGGCGCGGGCAGGTCGGCGACCAGGCTCGCCAAGAGGTCGGGCAACATCGTCCCAGCGGCCTCACCGCCGGTCTGACGACGGGCGTAGACGTACTCGCCCTTGTCGGTTTGACGGCGCTCGAGGTCCTCTACCCGGACACCGGCGCCGTCGGCGAAGGCGACTGCCGCGCGGGTCGCGCGGCCCTCGGCGTCGAACGCCACCGCAGCGCTCGGCCCGCGCCGCTCCTCGGTCTTGATGGCGCTGGCCGCGGGGACCTCGCGGGCGATCACCGCCAGCCGGCGAGGCGTGCCGAACGACACGGTGCTGGTGGCGGGCAGGCCGGCGGCGGCAAGGCGTTCTCTCAGCAGCGCGGCCAGGGACTCGGCTCCCTGGCTCACGTACCAGCTCGGCAGCTCCTCGGTGCCGATCTCGAAAAGCAGATCCTTCGCGCCCTCAGTAGCGGCCATCAGGCGCCCGTCCCACCAGCTTGGAGTTCGCCGCTCGTGGCCAGGTAGTGCTTGGCGGTCGACTCAGCCAGGCGCCTCACGCGCTGCACGTAGCCCTGCCGTTCGGTCTGCGAGAGCACCCCCCGCGCGTCGAGCAGGTTGAAGGCGTGCGAGCAGCGCAGCACGAACTCGTAGGCTGGGTAGACGAGCTCGAGCTCGAGCAGCCGCCGCGCCTCGTTCTCGAAGCGGTCGAAAAGCAGTCGCTGCAGCTCGGGGTCGCTTGCCTCGAAATTGTAGCGGCTGTGTTGCACCTCGAAGTCGCGCCGCAGGTCGCCAACGGTGACGCCTTCTGACATCTTGACGTCGAACGAGTGGGAAGCACCCTGGAGGTACATCGCCAGGCGCTCGAGCCCGTAGGTGAGTTCCACGGGCACCGGCCGGCAGTCGAAGCCGCCGACCTGCTGGAAGTAGGTGAACTGCGTGATCTCCATGCCGTCCATCCACACCTCCCAGCCAAGCCCCCAGGCACCGAGGGTCGGCGACTCCCAATTGTCCTCGACGAACCTTATGTCGTGCTGCTTGGGGTCGAGCCCCAGCGCGTAGAGCGAGCCGAGGTAGAGCTCCTGCACGTCAAGGGGGGACGGCTTCAGGACGACCTGGTACTGATAGAAGTACTGGAACCGGTACGGGTTGTCGCCGTAACGACCGTCGGCGGGGCGCCTGCTCGGCGCCAGCCCCGCCACCTTCCACGGCGCCGAACCGAGCGAGCGCAGGAAGGTCGTGGGGTAGAACGTGCCGGCCCCAACTTCGGTGTCGTAGGCGGGCGCGATGACGCAACCTCGTTCGGACCAGTAGCGGTCGAGCGTGAAGATTATCTCCTGTAACAGCATCGGTCCTCTTATGTCCGCAGCCAGAGTATGAGGCATCGCTCAACGCCGCAAGAACGAATCGTAACGAAAATCGTGCCGGAAACGCCAAGAGGCGGGTACTATGGCGGCATGATCACGGCGCAGTTCGCGCCCCATACACCGTTCTCACCGCTTCATCGGCGCGAGTGGCGCGGAGGATCTCCTTGAACCGGTACGACGACAGAGCCCGCCTCGTCTTCCACTTCGCGCGCGAAGAGGGTAGCAAGCTGGGCCACGCCATGATCGGCCCGGAGCATCTCCTCCTTGGCCTCATGCGCGAGGGCGGCACCGCAAGCAAGGTGCTGGCCGAGTTCGGTGGCACCCTCGAATCGTTCAGGCACCAGGTCGAGCAGATGGTCGGTCGCGGTGACGGCCTGCCGCGCAACGAGGCCGCCGCGATCACGCCGCGCGCGCGCCGCGTCATGGAGTTGGCCGGCTCGGAAGCCCGCAGCCTAGGAAGCAACGTAATCGCCACCGAGCACATCCTGCTGGGCATCATCCGCGAGGGTGACGGCGTCGCCTACCGCATCCTGCAAGAGCTCACGCGCGATGTCGACACCGTGCGTTGGCGCATCCTCGCCGCCGCCGACCCCAAGAACCAGACCGAGACGGTCAACACCCCGTTCCTCGACGAGTACGCCCGTGACCTCACCCGTAGCGCCCGCGAGGGCAAGCTCGATCCGGTGATAGGGCGGACCGAGGAGATCCGGCGGGTAATCCAAATCCTCTCGCGGCGCACCAAGAACAACCCCGTGCTCATCGGCGAGCCGGGGGTCGGCAAGACCGCCATCGTCGAGGGGCTTGCGCAGTCGATAATCGAGGGCCGCGTGCCTCCTAACTTGCTCAACGTCCGCGTGCTCTCCATCGACCTGAGCAACGTCGTGGCCGGCACGAAGTACCGCGGCGAGTTCGAGGAGCGCCTTCGGCAGATCATCGAGGAGCTGCGCAGCGCCCGCGTCGTGGCGTTCATCGACGAGCTGCACACGCTGGTTGGCGCCGGCGGGGCGGAGGGCACCCTCGACGCCGCGAACATCCTCAAGCCGCCGTTGTCGCGCGGCGAGATCCAGGTGATCGGTGCCACAACCACGGGTGAGTACCACCGCTACATCGAGAAAGACGCGGCCCTCGAGCGGCGCTTCCAGCCGGTGATCGTGCTCGAGCCGACGCCCGAGGAGTCGCTCGAGATCCTCGTGGGCCTGCGCGAGAGGTACGAGGCGCATCACGGCGTGGTCATCCCGCACGAGATGCTCGAGATGGCCGTCCGCTACGGCGAGCGCAGCCTGCCCGGCCGCAACTTCCCCGACAAGGCAATCGACCTGATCGACGAGGCGGCGTCGCGCACGCGGCTCAACAAGTCGCTCGGCTTCCCCGTCGTCGAGGAGGAAGACGGCACGCCGGTGGTGGGCCGCGCCGACCTCGAGGCCGTCGTCGACTCCTGGGGCGGCATCTACGTCGACGAGCGTGACGACACCAAGCTGGCCAACATCGAGGAGCACCTCAAGCGCACTGTGGTCGGCCAGAACCGCGCCGTCAAGGCCCTCGCCGCGGCCCTGCGTCGCGCCCGCGTGGGCTTGGGTGGGCGCACCAGGGTAGCGGCGTCGTTCCTCTTCGTCGGCCCGTCCGGCATCGGCAAGACCTTCCTCGCCAAGCAGTTGGCCGTCGAGCTGTTCGGCAGCGAGCGCTCGCTTGTGCGGCTCGACATGAGCGAGTTCCAGGAGGCGCACTCGATAAGCAAGCTCATCGGCGCCCCTCCCGGGTACGTCGGCCACGAGCAGGGTGGTCGGCTCACCGAGGCGGTGCGCCGTCAGCCGTTCAGCGTGGTGCTCCTCGACGAGATCGAGAAGGCGCACCCGGACATCTACAACACCTTCCTGCAGGTGCTCGACGATGGGCGCCTCACCGACGGGCTGGGCCGCACCGTCGACTTCCGCCGCGTGATCCTCATCCTCACCAGCAACACCGGTTTCAACCGCGGCGCCACCGTGGGCTTCCAGGAGGGCACCGGCCCCGGCCACGAGGTGCCGCTCAAGGAACTTTTCAACCCCGAGTTCCTCGACCGCCTCGACGAGGTGATCGTGTTCGACTCCTTCGTCCGCGAGGACATCCTGATAATCGCCGACCAGGCGCTCGAGGAGATCCGCCGCGAGCTGCAGGGCCGTGACATTCAGGTGAGCTTCGCCAAGGAGGTCGCCACCTTCCTAGTAGACAAGCTTCCCAAGGGCGAGAGCGCCAGGCCGCTGCGGGGGGTCATCCGCGAGCACATCGAGGATCCGCTCTCGCTCGAGATCCTCGGGCACGGCACCGACGAGCCGCTGTTGGTGACGATCGAGGACGGCAAGGCGGTATTCGCACGTCCGGTTCCGATCCTCTGAGCAGGCGCGGCGACGCTGGTGAGCAAGCGCCGCGGTGCCGATCCGTGCTGCCCGGACGTGGCCGAGCACGGCCCCGGCATAAACCGGCCATGGCGCGACACGACGATGGGCCTCGCTGTACCATTTCGTCAATGATCACCGGTCACAACGAAGGCCCCGTCTGATGGCGCGCGCAGTCGTCTCTCACGTCTGCAGCGAATGCGGGGCGAGGAGTTCGATGGCCCTTGGCCGCTGCCCTCGCTGCGGCTCATGGGGCACCCTGGTCGAGGAGCGCAACGCGCCGACCGCGACCGGCCGCCTTCCTGGTCTCCCCAAGTCGGCGGGGCCTCTCAGCAGCTTCGCGCTAGACGATGTAACCGACGCCGAGCTGGTGCGCATCCCCGCCGGCGACGACGAAGTCGATCGCGTCCTCGGCGGCGGCTGGGTCTCCGGCGCGGCCGTGTTGTTGACAGGCGAACCGGGCATCGGCAAGTCGACCCTGCTCCTCCAGCTCGCCCGCAACGCCGCCACGGCCGGCAGGCAGGTGCTTTACGTCGCCGGGGAGGAGTCGCCAGCTCAGGTTCGCCTGCGCGCCGACAGGCTCGGCATCGGCCCCGGGCTGCGCCTTACCCGCGAGACCTCCGCGGCGACGCTGGCCGCCCACCTGCTCGACAGCGCTCCCCAGCTCGTCATCGTCGACTCGATCCAGACCATGACCGCCGAGGACGGCGCCGTGCCCGGCACGCTCAGCCAAGTACGCGACGCCACCGCCATGCTCATCGACGCCGCCAAGCTAAGCAGCAGCACGCTCGTGCTCATCGGCCACGTCACCAAGCAAGGCACCGTCGCCGGCCCCAAGGTCATCGAGCACATGGTCGACGCCACGCTCACGCTCGAGTCGGCCGCCGACATGCGCGTGCTGCGGGCGATGAAGAACCGCTACGGCCCATCGGGTGAGGTGGGCGTCTTCGAGATGACGGGCACCGGCCTGCGGGCGGTGCCCAACCCCTCTGAGGCCTTCCTCGCCGAGCGACCCCACGGCGTCCCCGGCTCGGTGGTCACCGCGGTCCTCGAAGGTCAACGACCGCTGCTTCTCGAGGTGCAGGCGCTGGCCTCGAAGAGCCCGTACCCCGCGCCCCGCCGCGTGGTGCAGGGGCTCGATCAACGGCGGGTCGACGTCGTGCTGGCCGTGCTTGAACGCCGGCTCGGCCTGCCGCTCGACGGACTCGACGTGTACGTTAACGTCGCCGGCGGGATGCGCCTCACCGACCCCGGCGCCGACCTGGCGGTGGCGGTCGCCACCTACTCGGCGGTGACCAACAAGCCGCTCCCCGAGGCGACCGCCTTCGTCGGTGAGATCGGCCTAGCGGGCGAACTGCGCTCGGTGGCTCAGCTCGGTCGTCGCCTGCAGGAGGCCACCAGGGCGGGTCACGGGCGCCTCATCGGCCCGCGCTCCGCCGAACTGCGGCTCGGTTTCGCGACGCTGGCCGAGGCCCTCGCCGCCGCCTGGCACGACGACGGACAGCCGTGACCGCTCCGAGTCAAGGCAACACTGCCGGCGCCGAGAAACGCCAGCACGAGGCGACGAAGCGACCGCTCGACGAGCACCGCGTGAGGTTCGGCACCAACCTCGCCGGCGCGCTCTTCACGCTGGCCGGCGGGCTGGGCGGCTACCTCGTCGGCGCGCTGCTCATGCGCGACCAGTTCCTCAACGGCCCCAACAACGTCCTCTACCTGACCTTCGTCGGCCTGCTCCTCGCCTACCTGTTCACGCGCGGTCCGGCCCGGCGGTCCGGGCGCTTCTGGGCGCGGTCGGTCGAGCGGTTCGCGCGCGTCGGTCCTGACGCCGTTGTGGCCGGCCTCGTCGGCGCCACCGTCGGACTCCTTCTCACGATCTTGATCAACAGCGTGCTGGCCGAGGTTCCTGGCTTCACCTGGTACTGGTCGATACTCATCGCCGTGGTCCTCGTCCTCGGCTGGGGCGGCTACTTCGTGATGAACCGTGGCGCCCTTCCCCTGCTCAAGAACGCTGCTGCTGACCCTCAAGGCAAGGACCTGCCGAGCGGCAAGGTCAACGACAAGGTAGTTGACACGTCGGCCATCATCGACGGCCGCATCGTCGACGTCGCCGACGCCAACTTCGTTGATGGCAAGCTGATCCTGCCGCAGTTCGTGCTTGCCGAGCTGCAACGCCTTGCCGATTCCGAGGACCCACTGCGGCGGCAGCGGGGCCGCCGCGGCTTGGAGGTGCTCGATAGGCTGGTGGCGAACCCGCACATCACCACCGAGGTGATCACGACTGGCGTCGACGCCAAGCTGCCCGTCGATGACCGCCTCGTCAACCTCTGCCTCGACGCCGGCTACGACCTCATCACCACCGATTACAACCTCAGCCGCGTGGCCGGTCTGCAGGGCTTGCGGGTTCTCAACCTCAACCAGCTGGCCAACTCGGTAAAGGCGAACTTCATGCCGGGCGAGCGCCTGTCGTTGAACATCGTGCGGCAAGGTCGCGAGGCCGGCCAAGGTCTCGCCTACCTCGAGGACGGCACGATGGTCGTGGTCGAAGACGCCGCCGACCAGGTCGGCCACAGCCTCGAGGCCGTCGTCACATCAAGCCTGCAGACCAACATGGGACGCATGATCTTCGCCCGGCCCAAGGGCCA
>DASROV010000030.1:0-6665 GCA_035646755.1 Trueperaceae bacterium
GGTGCGCGCCTACGCCAGGCAGAAGGCGATGAAGGCGCTCGACCTCGGGCAGGAGTTCGACGCCCCGCAGTTCGTGCTCTGGGGCGGGCGCGAGGGCACCGAGGTGAACGGCAGCATGAAGCTCGTCGACGCGCATGCCTGGTACCGCGAGGCGCTCGACTACCTTTGCCAGTACTCAATCGATCAGGGCTACGGCTACACGTTCGCGCTCGAGCCGAAGCCCAACGAGCCGCGCGGCGACACGTTCCTGCCGACGGCGGGGAGCATGCTCGGCTTCATCGAGACGTTGGAGCACTCCGACATGGTCGGGGTGAACCCCGAGGTCGCGCACGAGAACATGGCGCTGCTCAACTTCCCGCACGTGTTGGCACAGGTAATCGACGCAGGCAAACTGTTCCACGTCGACCTGAACGACCAACGCTTCGGCCGCTTCGACCAGGACCGGCGCTTCGCCTCCGAGAACCCGTTGCTGGCCTTCTTCGCCGTGCTGCTGCTCGAGGAGCACTACGACGGGCCACTCCAGTATGACGCTCACGCCCTGCGAACCGAAGACCAGGAGGGCGTATGGGACTTCGTGCGCGGCTGCATGCGCAGCTACCTGATCCTCCGCGAGAAAGTTGCGGCCTTCAAGGCCGACCTGGAGGTCCAAGAGTGGCAGAGCGCGTACCGGGTCGAGGACGAGCGGCTGGGGCCCCTGCTCGAGTACTCGAAGTCCAACGCCAGCGCCCTCAAGGAGGCCAGCATCGACCTGGCGCCCCTGCGTGAGCGCGGTATCGGCCTTGAACGAATCGACCAGCTCGCCTTCGAGCACCTGGCCGGGGTCAGGTAGGCGGCGATGAGCGACTGGTTCGATCGCGCCGTTGTCTACCAAATACTTCCCGACGTCTTCCGCGACGCCAGCGGCAACGGCCACGGCGACCTCGACGGCATCAGGCAGGCCCTTGATTACCTCGTCAACCTCGGTGTCACCTGTCTGTGGCTGGCTCCGATCTACACCTCGCCGCGCCGCGACGACGGCTACGACATCGCGGACTACTACAGCATCGACTCCCGTTTCGGCAGCGCCGGCGACCTCGTAAGGCTGCTGGAAGCGGCCGAATCGCGGCAGGTACGCGTGATCATCGACATCTCCTTCAGCCACACCTCCAACGAGCACCCGTGGTTCAAGGAGGCGAGGAGCGACCGCGACTCGGAGTACCGCGACTACTACGTGTGGGCGGACGAACCTGTGAAACGCGAGGGCGACGTGAACCTTGTCGGTGTCGGTCGCGTCTGGACCTTCGACGAGGAGGCCGGCCAGTACTACCACCACTCCTTCTACCCACACCAGCCCGACCTGAACCCCGCCAATGAGCGCCTGCAAGGGGAGATCAGCAAGATCATCGGCTACTGGCTCCGCCTCGGAGTGTCCGGCTTCCGCCTCGACGCTGTGCCGCACATGATCAAGCCGGTCGGCAGCAGCGACCACGAGCGCGGCGGCTTCGAGCTCCTGGCGAAGCTGAGGCGGTTCATCATCGAGCAGAACCCGGATGCGGTGCTGGTGGGCGAGGTCGACGCGGACCCGCCGGACTACGCTCCCTACTTCGGCGGAGGGGACAGGCTTCAGGAGATACTCAACTTCTACCTGCCTGGCAACGCCTTCCTGGCGCTCGCGGAGCGGGACGCCAAGCACATCAGGCACGTGTTCGAGGCGCTCCCACGGCCACCGGCCGGGTGCCAGTACGCGAACTTCCTGCGCAACCATGACGAGCTCGACCTCGAGCGGCTCTCGGCCAAGGACCGCAACACGGTGCTCGAGGAGTTCGCGCCAGAAGAGAACATGCAGATCTACGGCCGCGGGTCCCGCCGTCGCCTGGCGCCGATGCTGGGCGGCGACATGGAGCGGATAAGGCTGGCGCATAGCCTGCTGCTCTCGCTGCCCGGCACCCCGGTGCTGTACTACGGCGACGAGATCGGCATGGGCGAAGACCTCTCGCAGCCCGAGCGCGACTCGGTGAGGACGCCGATGCAGTGGTCGCACCGCGCCAACGGCGGCTTCTCCACCGCGGCCCCGGAGAAACTGGCGATGCCGCCCATCGACGAAGGGCCGTTCTCGTACGAGAAGGTGAACGTCGCCGCGCAGCTGCGCCATCCGGGCTCTCTGCTTGACTGGGTGCAAAGGGCGGTGGCGGCGAGGCGCCTCTGTCCGGAGATCGGTCGCGGTGAACCGCGCTTCTTCGACGCCGGCGAGGCCAGTGTGCTCGTCCAAGCCAGTGTGTCGGAGGGCAGGCAGGTTCTGGTACTACACAACCTGGGAGACGAAGAGCTCGAGGTCGCCCTGAAGGGCGACGAGTTTTGGCTCGGCGAACTGCTGGAGATCTTCTCCGACCAGGACTACCCAAACGCCGAAGGCGGTACCTTCGCCTTGGCACCTTACGGTTTCCGCTGGTTCAGAACCACCGAGCTGCCGGCATGACCGCTGCCGGCGGCAGCGATGGTGGCGCCGCTTCCGGCGACAGCGATCGTGGCGCCGCTACCGACGGGAGGGCTCGACGCGCCACCGCCGAGCGCATTGGCTACCACGCCTCGCATGAGCAGTTCGCGCCCGGCCACCTGCTCGACCTCGTGCGCCGGGCCGAGCGCGCCGGCTTCGGCGCGGCGATGTGCTCCGATCACTTCCACCCGTGGAGCGAGCGTCAGGGGAATGCGGGCTTCGCCTGGTCGTGGTTGGGGTCGGCGCGTTCGGCAGCGGCTAGCTGATAAACGAGCGCATCGTCGGCGGAGCTTGGCCGTCGGGCGACGAGCGCGACGATCGTCTCGAGGAGGCGCTTCACGTTATCCGCACGTTGTTGTCGGGGGAGAGGCTCACGCACGCGGGACGGTACTTCAGGGTGGTCCAGGCGCAGCTCTACAGCCTGCCGCAGGAGCGGCCCAAGCTGCTCGCGGCCGCCATCGACACCCGCGCGGCCGCGCGCTTGGCTCCGCAGGTCGACGGCCTTATCACCGTGTCGCAGCCGCAGGCGAAGTTGCGCGACGTCATCGCGGCGTTCCGCGATGCGGGCGGCGACCGCAAACCGCTGTTCCTTCAGGCCAAACACTCCTACGCCGACAACGAGGAACGAGCGCTGCAGGGGGCATTCGACCAATGGCGAACGAACCTGGGGCCGGGACTGGTCTCTGCCAACCTGGCGCTGCCGGAGCAGTTCGACGCCGCCGCCCGGTTCGTGCGCCCAGAGGACATGCGCGATAGCGTGCGGATCTCCTCCGAACCGGAGCGCCATGCCGAGTGGCTGGCCGGCGACCTCGAGCTGGGCTTCGACCGTGACTACGTCCACAACGTCAACCGCGAGCTGGAGCGATTCATCGACACCTTCGCCGAGCAGGTGCTACCCCGGCTAAGCTGACGCTCTCGCACAGGCGCGCGCGCTTGCCTTAGCATCGGCCTAGTGACATACGACGTGGCGATCGTCGGGGGCGGAGTGGCCGGCGCGACGTTGGCCAGGTCTTTGGCGCTGGCCGGCGCGCGGGTGGTCGTTGTCGAAGCCGAGACCGAGTTCCGAGACCGCGTAAGGGGCGACATGATGTACCCATGGGGCGCGGCCGAGCTCGAGCGTCTCGGGCTCTTCGCGCCGGCGCGGGCGAGCGTCGCGATCGAGATCCCGACCTGGGTGAGCACCATCGCGCCCATGCCGGCGAGCGAGCGGCACTTCCCAAGCACCACGCCGAGCGGACTTCCGGCCCTGGGCTTCTTCCATCCTGAACTGCAGGAATTTCTACTCGACGCGGCGGAGAGCGCCGGCGCCGAGGTGAGGCGAGGCGCCCGCGTGGTAGGCGTAACGCCCGCCGGTGACGGCGACCGCGGTGGCTCACGCGGGCCCGGTGGCGGCCGCGCGTCCGTCGCTGTAGCCGGGCGCGCGGGCGGGCCGGCCGGGGTCGAGGCCCGGCTGGTAGTGGGGGCCGACGGCCGCGGCTCGCGTGTGCGCGGCTGGGCGGGCTTCACTACGCAGCGAGACCCAGGTCGCCTGGTGCTTGCCGGCGCACTTTGCATGGGAGTGTCCGCTCCCCGCAACAGCGTCCACGTGTTCATCACGCCCACGGCCGGCACCGTTTCGATAGTCATTCCCATGGGCGCCGGCCGTCACCGCGTCTACGGCGGATACGAGCTGCGCGGCGGGCGCAAGCACCTCAGCGGCGCAGCAGCCTTCGGGGGCTTCCTCGACCTCGTCGTGGCCAGTGGGGCCCCGGCGGAGTGGTTCACCGGGGCCGAGCTGGCCGGCCCCCTTGCCGCCTTCGATGGCGCCGACACCTGGGTCGAGTCGCCGTACCGGGCCGGCGTGGCGCTAGTCGGTGACGCGGCCGCGGCCAGCGACCCGAGCTTCGGGTGCGGCATGTCGCTGGCGTGCCGCGACGCTCGTGTCCTGGCCGATGCACTGCTCGCCCGCGACGACTGGAACGCGGCGGCGGGGTCGTACGCCGACGAGCATGCTGGATACTACGGCGCGCTACATCGCCGCATGGACTGGCTAACCCAGGTGCTGCGTGAAACCGGGCCGGACGCCGACTCCCTAAGGAGGCAAGCGCTGCCGTTCTTCGTCACCGACCCAACTCGCGTGCCAGACGTCGTCGGCCAGGGTCCCGACGGGCCGAGTGACGACCTGGCTCGCCGGCGCTTCTTGGGGCAGGCGTGAGCGAGTCGGTTGCTGGTGTCCTGACGGCGTGACGTGGTCTCGCGCCCTAGCGCCGCCTCGGCGCCGCTACGGCGCCCGGTCAGTCGTCGGTGTCCTCGCTCGGTTCGCCGAGGCGCTCGTAGACGTCGTGCAACGACTCGTAGATGTCAAGTGCCTCGGGCGACCCGTCCTCATCCGCCCACTCCTGGACTCCGACCAGCAGGTCCTCGAGCTGGCGAGCGACGTGATCGCGGCGCCCCATACGCTCGTATGGTCGTCGCAGCGGGGTGTCGGTGAAGCCTCCACCCTCGGCGTTGAGGTCGTTGTCGTCGGACGTTCGGGGTTCGTCGACGTCGACCGGTGGGGCGGCGAGGTTGCCCATGTCCTCGTTCGGACCGGAAGGGTAAGGATCGGCTTCAGGCCTGGGAACCTCGACGCCTTGGCCTGACTCCACTGGGCCCGTTACGTCGTCACGGTCGGTGGCTGGGCTCATCGGTATCTCCGTTCTGCCTGCCCGCTCGGCGGCTGCGCCATGGCACGCGGCGCACCAGTGGGGCGGCTATTGCCGCCACCTTAGACGCTGTAGATGAGGGTCTAACAAAGGAGGCACGACACCGGCCGGGGCCGCTGCTCCAGCCATTCACACGTCCGAGCTACCTAGAATCGACTCACTTGGTGGCCCTGCTGGACAGGGCGACGATGTTCGCCGCCTGGGCCCGACCCGGGGCGACCAGGGGATGGAGGAACGCGAATGGCACACCGCCGCTGGGAGCTTGATCCGAACCACTCCACGATCGAGTTCTCGACCAAGCACATGATGTTCACCACCGTTCGCGGCCGCTTCAAGGACTTCGCGGGCACCTTGCACCTCGACCGTGAGGCCGCCGACACCTCCTGGGCCGAGGTCGCCATCAAGACCGAGAGCCTCGATACCGGCGCGCCTGACCGTGACGGGCACCTCCGCGGCGCTGACTTCTTCGATGCAGCGACCTATCCCGAGCTCAAGTTCAGGAGCAAGGACGTAAACGGTGCCAGTCCCGAGGAGGGCACCCGCTTCCGCGTCGCCGGCGATCTGACGATCGCGGACACCACCCAGGAGGTAGTGCTCGATGTGCTGTTCCAGGGCCGCGGCCAGGACCCCTGGGGCGGCGAGCGAGTCGGCTTCACCGCGTCGACGGAGATCGATCGTCGCGACTGGGGCCTTAAGTGGAACCAGACGCTCGAGACAGGGGGCGTGCTCGTCGCCAACAAGGTGAGGATCGAGGTCGAGGTGCAGGCAGTTCTGCAGCAAGACGAGTCGTCGGGCTGAGGGCCGCGGCTACACTCTAGTCATGAGCGAGAACAAGACGAAGCCGACGGCCGTGAGGCCGCAAGACTTCATCGCCGGCGTCGGGAACGACCGGCGTAGACAGGACGCGGAGGTGCTGCTCGCCCTCTTCGGCGAGGTAAGCGGTGAGCTACCTAAGATGTGGGGCCTGTCGATAATCGGTTTCGGCGATCATCACTACGTCCACTCCTCTGGCAGGGAGGGTGACACGGGCGTCATCGGCTTCTCGCCCCGCAAAGCGAACCTGGTGCTCTATGGGTTGAACTCGGCGCCGGGCAGCGCGGCGTTGCTGGAAAAGCTGGGCAAGCACAAGAGCGGCGTGGTCTGTGTGTCCGTCAACAAGCTCGCCGATGTCGACTTGGCGGTGCTGCGCCGGCTGGCCGAACTTGGCTACGAGCACATGTCGAACACTACTGCGAGCTTCGTGCCTCGCTAGGCGTTGGGTCGACACGCCCCTGCGTCGCCCCAACGCTTCAGACCGCAGCTGCCTCGGGCGCCGCTCGCGACTGGCCCCGGGCGGCACGCCGCCTATCGACCGCCAGGTAAAGGAACAGCGTTAGGCCAAGCAGGCCGGCGCAGACGAACCAGGCGACGGAGATTGAGGTCGCCTGCGCAAGCGGCCCGAGGACGATGCTGCCGACGAACGAGCCCGCGAAGTTCACGAGCGACTGCACCGAGAGCATCACCTGTCT
>DASROV010000031.1:0-2463 GCA_035646755.1 Trueperaceae bacterium
GTGCTAGAGGTTACCGTCAGCGCCTCGGGGCGCACGCGGCAGGTGCTGTTGCGCATCGACCGGCTCGACGAAGGCGTCGTCACCGTCGACGACGTCACGCGCGCTGCCGAGGTCTTCGGGCTCGAGCTAGACAGGCTCGACCCCTTCGAGACCCCCTACCGGCTCGACGTCGAGTCGCCGGGCGCGCAGCGTCCCCTCTTCACCAAGCGTCACTTCGAGCGCTTCCACGATCTGTTGGTGAAGTTTCGCGCCGGCGGCGAGGCCTACAAGGGCCGTGTGGTCGGCGAGGAGAGTCCGGCGGAAGGCGGGGTCGATGGCAGCACAGCCGACGACACCGTCACCTTCCTCATCGACGGCGAGAAGCGGACCTTCCGCTTGGACGACCTGGAGCAAGCCCGTCTGGCCGAATGGCCGGACACGCCCCGCTGAGGGCCTGCTCCATCATCCACGGCTACGGCAACCGGCTGAGGTAGGGCCGGTCGCCGAAAAAATCAGGCAACGCGGGGCAACAACCGAATAGGTAAGGAGAAGTCAAGTGAACAAGGATTTCGTAGACGCACTCAATCTGCTGGCAGCCGAGCGCAACCTCGACAAGGAGCAGCTCCTGCGCAGCCTGGAAGAGGCGCTGGCGCAGGCCTTCGAACGCAACATCATGCCGGGCAAGGCCATCGAGGTCTCCCTCGACCCTGAGATGGGTGAGATGGAGATAGTCGTCATCCGCCGCGTCGTCGAGACCGTCGAAGACGAGGACAAGGAGATCACCCTCGAGGAGGCCATCGAGCTCGACGACGAAGTCGAGGTCGGGATGGAGATGGAGTTCCCGGTCGACCCCGAGCGCTTCACGCGCATCGCCGTGCAGACCACCAAGCAGGTGATCACCCAGAAGATCCGCGAGGCCGAGCGCGAGATCGTCTTCGAGGAGTACAAGGACCGCGCCGGCGACATCATGACCGGCGTCGTATCGCGCACCGACAACAAGCGCAACGTCTTCGTCGACCTCGGGCGCGGCGAGGCGATAATGCCGCCGAAGGAGCAGATCCACGGCGAACGCTACATGGTCGGCATGCGCGTGAAGGTCTACCTGCAGAAGGTCGAGCTCTCCCCCCGCGGCCCGTCGATCCTGGTGTCGCGCGCCGCGCCCGAACTGCTCGAGTACCTCATGCGCCAGGAGATCCCCGAGGTCGCCGACGGCACCGTCGAGATCAAGGCCATCGCCCGCGAGGCCGGCCAGCGCTCGAAGGTCGCGGTCGCGTCGAACAACCCCAACGTCGATCCCATCGGCGCCTGCATCGGGCACCGCGGCAGCCGCATCCAGGCCGTGACCGCCGAACTGCAGCGCGAGCGCGTCGACATCATCCTCTACGACTCCAGTCAGCGCGAGTTCATCCGTAACGCGCTCTCCCCCGCCAAGGTCGGCAACATCGAACTCGACACCGAGGACAAGAAGGCCAGGGTGACGGTGGGCAACGACCAACTCTCCCTCGCCATCGGCAAGAGCGGTCAGAACGTGCGCCTGGCGGCCAAGCTGACCGGCTACAGCATCGACCTCGCGCCCTCCGAGTCGATCTCCGACCTCGACGCCGCCATGCAGGCCGCCGCCTCCCGCCTCTCCGACGATACGCAGGTCGAGCGTGGCCACAGCGCCTTCGACGCGCTGTTCAGCGCTACGCCGACCACCGGCGAAGCCGAGGCCGGCGTGACCGCTGAGCCGGGCGAGACCGGCGAAACTTCTGAGGTTGCCGAGTCCACAGAAGCTGCCGAAGCCTCTGAAGCCGGTGCGACCGCCGCTGACGAAGCCGAGGCCGTTGCTACCGAGAGCGCCGAGACGGCCGACGCCAAGGAGAAGGCGTCCTGAGCATGAGCAAGGTAATCCGCCACGTCCCGCTGCGCCGCTGCGTGGTCTGCCGCGACTCGTTTCCGCAGGCCGAGCTGCTGCGCTTGACGGCGGGCCAGGACGGCACCTACCAGTTCGACGGGCAACGACGCCTCGGTGGTCGCGGCACCTGGGTGTGCCGTGGCTGTGCGAGCGACGCCGTCGCCAACGACAACGAGAAAGTTCTGCGCCGGGCCTTCAGAGCCCAGGCGCCCCAGGTGCTCGAGCTCCTGCGGCGGGCGGCAACGCGCCCCGCTGGCCCGACACCAGGCCCGCGCCGGCCATCAACCGCCACCGCGCGCCAGGACGGAGGCATGGATGTCCGATAAGGTTCGTATCTACCAGCTAGCTCGCGAGCTCGAGGTCGAGAACAGCGAGCTGTTGGCACGCCTTGATGAGCTCGGGGTCGAGTACAAGTCGGTGTCGAGCACGCTCGACGCTGAGACCGCCGACACCGTCAAACAGCTGTTCGACACCGCGGCGGCCAAGCCAGGGGCCAAGCCAGCGGCCAGGCCAGCGGCGACCGCGTCCGCGACACCGGCCGCCGCGCCAGCCGAGACCGGTGGCGCGACCACTGCACCGGCTGCGAC
>DASROV010000032.1:0-3164 GCA_035646755.1 Trueperaceae bacterium
GCTCGGTGACCTGATCCTTGGCGCGCATCCGGGCGAGGGGCAGCGCCGGGTCGACGCGCGTCGCGATGACCATGTGCACATGTCGTGGCAGGTGCTCGACGAGCAGGCCGATGACGTCCTCGACGGGCTTGGCATCGACAGCGTGGTAGTCGTCCAGGACCAGGATGAAGGGCTCGGCCTCGTCCATGTCACTGATGAGGGCGGCAAGGACGGCATCGACGGCAGGCGGCTGTGGCGACCTCAACGCGCCGCTCACATCCGCGCCGAATAGCGGCGACACCGTCTGCACGGCGGCGATCAGGTAGGCCAGGAACAGCGCCGGATCCTTATGGTCCTCGTCGAGTGACAACCAGGCGGCGGGCCGCCCGCTAGTGGCCAACCACTCACCGATCACCGTGGTCTTGCCGGAGCCGGCGGGGGCGGAGACGAGCGTCAGCTTGCGATGTAGCCCGGAGTTCAACCGCTCGCTTAGTCGCGGTCTCGGTACAGCGTTATGCCGTGGCACCGGAACGTGCAGTTTGGTGGCCAGGATCGGCGTGGGCATGCGGCAACAGTAGCGCGGTGGGTGGGAGCTAGCGGACCGTCGGACCCGTTGAGCCAGCGACGCCCCGGCTCGGACGCTCCATCGGACTTTGCTCGGTCAAGGCGAGTTTGGTCCCAGCCCGAGGAACAGCTCTAATCCCGTGTCGATCGCCTTGACCTCATCCAACGAGACCGCGCCAAACAACCGGACTATCCGGCGTTTATCCACCGACCTGATCTGGTCGATCAAGGCATATGACGTCCTCTGAAGCCCGAGTTGACTTGGCCGCAGCTCCGGGTAAAGGGCGCCGGCGCCAGGAGTGCTCGTCACCGGGACGATCGCAACGAGCGGATAACGCTGGCCGAGGTTCACATCTGCGTCACTGATGACAATAAATGGTCGGATACCGCGCTGCTCATGGCCGACGACGGGGTCCAAGGCAACCAGTACCAAGGCGCCCCGCTCCAGCTTCAAGGCTCGCCCTCAGTCCAACCTTGGCCAGGAACCCAGCGGATCGGCGTGCCCATCGACACATCCAAGAGGGACTCAGCCGCCGCAGAGAGCTGATCTGCCCACTCCTCCAGCCCCGACTCCGCCAGCTCCAAGCTCTCGTCGTGAGGCTCACTAAGCGAGCGAAGGAGCTCAGCCCGGCGGAGGCTAGCGAGCTCGTGCTCGATCGCCTGCGCAACGAAACGGCTGCGATTCTTCACGAGCCGATCTATGCGCTCGACGACTTCAGCCGGGAGCGTGACTGTTATGCGTTCGCTGGTTGCCATGATGAAGTATACGTAAGCCGATTCGTAAGCGCTTACTCCATTTTCACGTTCACGCGAGGAGGGCGTTGAGTTCGCCTTTCCGAACCCTTGGCCATTGACAATTTGAACCGCCACTTCAAATTTTCATGAGATCTTGAAATTGATGTTCGAGCGTGCGGTCAAGCTCCCGCCGCCAGGATCCGAGACGCGCGCGAAACGGGCGTGTCGAGTCACACCGTCAAGTCGTACTTCGACATCCTCGTCGACACGCTGCTAGGCCGGTGGCTGCCCGCGTACAGGCGGCGGCCAAAGCGCCGAGTCGCCGCAGCCCCGAAGTTCTACTTAACCACGGGAGTCGAGGTGGACTTCATCGTCAATGACATGAAGATTGCCATTGAAGCCAAGGCCACCGCGAAAGTGACCGATCACCATCTCAAGGGGCTGCGGGAACTCGCCAAGGACCACTCGGGCTTGAGACAACGGGCGGTCGTGTGCCTCGAGCCCAGACCGCACGCTGCCTTAAGCCGCGCGCAACACCTCGCTCAACGGCGTCGTCGGGCGTCCAAGCAAGCCTGACAGGTCGCCACTGTGGTCCTCCAGCGCTCCACCGGCGATGGCTTCGTCCAATGCAACCAGGAATTCCATGGTGCCCGCGGGTACACCCGCACTCTTAAGCGCGGCGGCGTACTCCTCGCCGCCGACATTGTGCACCTCGACAGCAGAACCGATCACCGCGGCCAAGTCGGCGGCCAACACGTCCTGCGTCCAGGCCTCATCGCCGGCCAACTCGTACGCCTTACCGCCGTGTCCGTCCTGGCTGATGACGATCGCGGCCGCCTCGGCGAAGTCGTCGCGGGCAGCGCTCGACACCCTTCCGGAGCCAGCGCCTGTCAGCAGGACGCCGCTCTGCCTCACCTGGTCGAGCGCCATTAGGTAGTTCTCGTGGTACCAACCGTTGCGCAAGAAGGTGTGCTCGATCCCTGACTCGGCGATGTACCGCTCGGTCTGCACGTGCTCTGGTGCCAACGGGATATCCGACTCCGGAGCGTTAAGCAGGCTCGTGTAGACCAGGTACGACACACCCGCCGTTTTAGCTGCGTCGATCACGGCCCGGTGTTGCGGGAAGCGCTTGCCGACCTCGTTGGCGGAGATGAGCAGGAGGCGGTCTATTCCTTGCAGCGCCGTCGCGAGCGTCGCCGGCTCGTCGTAGTCGGCGATCCGTACTTCGACCCCCTTGGCGCGTAGCGGCTCAGCTTTTGCCGTCGAGCGGGCGATGGCGACGATTCGGGAGGCGGGGACGCGTTGCAACAACTCGTCTATGACACGGTTTCCCAGGGCACCGGTCGAGCCGGTGACGGCGATGGTTGACATGTTGATCCCTTCTGAACTTGATATAGGCCGGTTTCGATGTACACGGGCGACGCCCGGAGGGGCGCCTACCCCTCAAGTTAGCACTAACGTTCCGTAAGCACAACCTTTTCGATAGTGGTGTAAGCTTGTTCCATAGTGAGCGCCCTGCCAGCTAGCCCAAACGGCCGAGGTGCCTGCCGTGGCGTTGGCCACCCGACGGCGTCGGGGGCCGCACGACAATGACACGGGACTTCGACGTCTTCGATGCGGAGTGCCCTTCGCGCCGCTGCTTGACGCACGTGACCGGCCGCTGGGGTGCGCTCGCCCTGGCAGCGCTGGCAGACGGGCCCCTACGTTTCGGCGCCGTGCGCCGCCGCATCGACGGGGTCAGCGAGAAGATGCTCTCGCAGACCTTGCAGGCGCTGGAAGAAGACGGCCTGATTGACCGCAAGGTCTTAGCGGTCATGCCGCCCAGCGTCGAGTACAGCCTTACGGAGGCGGGTGCGTCCGTAGCCGCCAAAGTTGTCGAGCTGATC
>DASROV010000033.1:0-3356 GCA_035646755.1 Trueperaceae bacterium
AGGCCGCTCTTCACAGCCTCGCTCTGTCGAAGGGCGTCCCACACGTCGTGCGCGGACTCGGTACCGAGGGCACGACCACGCGAGTGGCCCTTAGACAGCCCGAGGTGAGTTTCATTAGGTTCGCGAAGTTGCTCCAGGAGACTACGAGCACGGTCGTCGTCGCCGCTTCGGATGGCCGACAGCACGGTGTCGAAGAAGTTCTGCACCAGAGAGACGCACTCCGCACCCCACTCTGACTCCGGGGGTAGTACCAGCAACGCTCGGGGATCCAGGAACACCGGCAGATCGCTCTCGACGTCGACGTCGACGAAGTCGAGCTCCGGCTGTCGTCGGCCGAGCTTGAAGTGCTCCGAGACGCGCAACTGCTCCCCCTGTCTACCGCGTCGTGTCGGTTCCCGTGGATCGTCCGCCTTCACGTGATCAACAAGCAGCGAGGACTCGGTGCTTCTTGTCCATCTTCCTCGCCACGTCGATGACGTGGTTGCGGATGCGCTTGCGCAGCAGCCGCTACCCGAAAGCTCTTGTCTCGGCGTAGGTCAGGAGCAGTCTGGCAGAGGGGTCGAGGGATTCGGCGTCAAGTGGCTCGAGGCGTCAGTCTCCTCGCCCTGATTGCTGACGTTCCTCGCGCAATCTGTTCGCCAGCTCTTGCAGCTCGGCGTGCCAGCGATCAACCTGCGACGCGATCGACCCGCTGGAGTCGGCCCGGCTGTAGGGGATGAGCGCCGAGAGCACCGCGACAGCCACACTTGCGGGGATCTCCTGGCCGGTGTCTACGGGCTCGTAGAGCAGATGAAACGAAGGGCC
Organism: Trueperaceae bacterium; assembly: GCA_035646755.1. GTDB lineage: Bacteria > Deinococcota > Deinococci > Deinococcales > Trueperaceae > DASRWD01. Next base: position 805 of record DASROV010000033.1, read on the forward strand.
CTCTTCGACCTCTACGTAGTACGGCCTGGCCGACTCGATGCTTGGGTGAGAGAACCCGCTTTCCAGGATCCACGCTTGGTACAGCCCTCCGAGGCCATACGCGTCCGCCTGGTGTTTCAACGCCATCAGATGGTCGCCAGCCTTCGAGCCGACTATGGGAGTGGTGACCAGGCTGTCGATAAGCGCCTGCGCATCTGGATCTAGCTGCCAGCCGGCGTTCTGCGAGTCGTTGAGACGCTGCGCGCTGCCCGACCGCTTGCGCTGGAGCGCCAGGAAGGCGTCTCCCCGCTTGTCCTCGATCCACGTCAGAGCCATGGCGTGCTCAATCATGCTGCGGATCAGCGGCGAGGCCTCAACACCGTGGCCGCGGGAGTGAAGGAGCAACGCTGCCTCCGCACTTCGAGCCACGCGAGCCATCCACCCGTGCATCACCACGAACGCATAGGCCGCCGCAAAGCCATCCTCGGTCATCTCAACCGTCACGGACGAGGGTGGCGGCGCCGACCGCCAGGCATCCAACATCTGGGTAATGATCCGGGCGTTCGCTGCATCCACTTGAGAACTTGCCACGTGACGCCTCCGTCCATGTGGACGATCAGATCGTCCAGAGGTTGCCTGTTCGGACCCGGGATGTTCAGCCGATATCAGATGCCCACTCGGGAGACTTTGCCGCCCTGCTTCCACAGTGTCGCCCAAATTGCGCTGTGGCGCGGCGCGGAAGCACAGCTGCAACGCATACCGATGACGTCGGCTTTGGGATCCAAGTATGGGAGGATCCGGCCGGGCTAGCGCGTCCAATTGGCCAAAGTCGCGCCAGCATTGGGTGTCGATTGGCTGGAACTGCCAATGCGCCGCCTCGAACAGTATGGATGGATTCCACTCACTGCGAGCCCGCGCCGGAACTCGACAGCACCGCCAGTGCCAGATAGGCAGCGTACGCGCTCTCTGCTCGTGTGTTGGTAACCACTCCGGTCATGGCCCTCTTTGAAGTTCGACCAGGTCAGCAAGCTCCGCTAGGCGTTGGAGGCCTTGGGCGTGGTCGCCGGCATACCCCAGGTGGGCTACGCCATAGCTCTGCGCGAAGAGACTTCTAAGGTGGCGATTCTCAGCACTGACGCGCGGCCCGAGAAGATAGTGGGCCACCTCACCACTATACGGACGGGCTACCGCCTCAAGGAGGAGCCTGATATCTGGGTCACCAAGTGAGTATCCCAAGAACAGGCAGGTCCTAGTCAACAAAAGTGACCTCACTAAGTCAAGCATGTGCCCACACTCGCGGCGCAATCGCGCGTAATCAGTGTGGGTTAGTATCAGCCCCTCCTCAACATCCGATGTGCCGTGCATCTTCACTATTATCGGCCTGCCGAGCCTGATGTCTCGGCCGAGATGCTGATCATCCGGCCGTATGACAGCAAAACCGTTGTTGCGCTCGATGATACGATCATAGTTGGTCGTCAATACTATTGATGGGTACAACCGCATGACCTCGTCATGCCACTCGTTAGGTTGGTAGCGATCGCCTTCGGGGCCATCGGTAAGCTCCGCGATCCGGCTACGAAGGTCAGCGAGGCGGTCGAGCTCCCTCATCTCCGAAACCAGTATTTCCGCCGCGTCCAGTAGGTCGACCTTACTCCTCCGTTTCACGCGCTGCCGAGCCGCTTGGGTAGTCAGCATCTCGCCGAGCGTTGAGATCAAGTCGAACCAAGTCGGGGGATGGCCCCCCGCATCGTTGGTCGATGCGGCCGACAAGCCGCTGCCGATGAACACGACAAAATCCCGCCTGGCGATGGCCTGTATCAGGCTCTCCGGCCAGAGGTCGCTAGGCATCTAGTGTTCCCTGGTGATCCCGCATGCCGAGATTTTCAGCAAGTCGCGCAGCAATTCCCTCGAGTTGGAGCGCGTACTTGTGGTTCTGGCTAACCTGCGCGCCGCGAAGCCCGTCAGAGGATTGCAGATCCACAATAGGGGCGTGCGCCGCCTGAGCGAGCGGGACCATCGAAAACATGTTGGGCACCAGCCCGAGATTCGGTTGCATCGACGCGGTCAACGCCCACGACATCAGCGGCTTCACACGCATAGGTATGCGGGCTTTGTACTGTTCATAGGCACGCACGTGGCGAATCTCGGAGCCGGAGGAGCGACTTACGTACTGCTGCACCGTGTAGCCAGCATAGCCATTCGTAACTGCAGGATGCAGTGGAAGGTTGTATTCCTCCAGCGCCTCTGGGAACCCTCGCTTCAGTTCATCGATACCTCGCTCATAGTCCCCTATCCACCCGCGCATCCATTCATATATGTTGTCAAGTGCATATAGGCTGAACAGATCTGCGGCCATCGGGGTGACAAATGTGTCGCATCCTAGGAGAACTGTCCGGTTCAAAGCGCCGAGAGATGGCCCCATGTCGAAGAAGACCAGATCATAATCGACCGAGTCTACGAGGTTGCGCATCCAAAGTGATCGACGAGCGGCACCGAGGTCGCCTGCCTTGAAGTCAACCCAGGAGGCGCTGAGTCGATCTTCGATCACCGAGAGGCTTGGGTGCCCCGGCAAC
>DASROV010000034.1:0-7770 GCA_035646755.1 Trueperaceae bacterium
TAGACCACCACGATCGCGACCGCCCAGACCCAGGTCGGGGTGGTGAACATCGGGATGCCCGCCAGTCCGCGCGAGCCGCGGGTGACGTCCGAGAGGTTTATCGCCAGCTGCTCGACGATGACCAGCAGAGCCAGGGAGCCGAGCGCGAGGTAGTGCCCGCGCAGGCGTAGCAGGGGGTAGCCGACGATCGCGGCGACGAGCGCGGCCGCCAGGCCGCCGAGCAGCAGCGCCAGCGGGAACGAGAGCTCGACAGCGTGGAACCATTCGGGCAGGTTGGGAAACGTGAACGGTCGGCGCGCCGCGGGGAAGGTGCCGAGCGCGGCGACGTAGGCACCAACGGCCATGAAGCCGACGTGACCGAGCGAGAAGATGCCGGTGAAGCCGTTGACGATGTTGAGGCTAACGACCAGGATGACGAACAGGCCGCTGTAAGTGAGCAGCCGCTCGGCGTAGTTGTTCCAGCCCGCCTGGGCCCACAGCGCCACGCCGATGGCCGCCGCCGCCAGGAGCAGGTAGATGATGGTGTTCACCCGGCTGCTGGTCATGCGCGTTTGCCCAAGGGCGTGCCGAGGATGCCGGCGGGCCGCAGCAACAGCATCACGAACAGCAGCCCGAAGACGAACACGTCGCGGTAACCGGAGTAAGACGACGGCAGCAGGCCGACGAAGAAGACCTCGGCGAGGCCGAGCACGATCCCGCCGAGGAACGCGCCGGGGATCGAGCCGATGCCCCCGATCACGGCCGCCACGAACGCCTTGAGCATCGGGACGAAGCCCATCGTCGGCGAGACCTGGCCGAACTTCCAGCCCCACAACACCCCGGCCAGCCCGGCCAGCACCGAGCCGAGGAAGAACGCCAGCATTATCGGTCGCGAGGGGTTTATGCCCATGAGGTTGGCGACCTTGAGGTTCTCGGCCACCGCCTTCATCGACACCCCTAGCCGCGTGCGCGAGGTGAGCCAGGTGAGCAGCAGCATCGAGACGATGGCCGCGGCGAATATCGCCACGTCGGCGCCGCGGATGAATACCCCGCCCACGTCGTAGAGCCGGGAGAGCACCTCGACCCGCTCGAACCCGCGCGGTTGGCCGGTCCAAACCATGATCGCGCCGGTCGCCAGGAAGGTCGAGACCGCCAGGGAGGTGACGAGCAGGTTCACCTCGGACGCCTTGCGTAGGCGCGAGTAGGCGATGCGCTCCATGAGCACCCCGAGAACGCCGCCGATGAGCATCGCGCCGACCAGTAGCAGCGGCGGCCACAGCTTAAGCCCGGCCAACACCGTCACCGACGCCATGGCGGCGATCATCATCAACTCGCCGTGGGCGAAGTTGATGAGCCGCAGGATGCCGTAAACCATCGACAGGCCGACGGCCAGCAAGGCGTAGAGGCTGCCGATGGCCAGGCCGTTGACGAACTGCTGCAGCAGGTACTCGGTGCTCACGCCACACCCAAGTAAGCGCGCTGGACGGAGCTCATGCTCGTCACCTCGGCGGCGGTGCCGTGAGCCTCCACGCGACCGTTGCCGAGCACGTAGGCGCGGTCGGCGATGCGCAGGGCCAGCCTGGCGTTCTGCTCGACCAGCAGTACCGACACGCCGCCCTGGTTTATCTGCGCTATCGCCCTGAAGGTCTCCTGCGCCAGCAGCGGGGCCAGGCCGAGGCTCGGCTCGTCGAGGATGAGCAGCTTGGGGCGCGACACCAGGGCCCTGGCGAGGGCCAGCATCTGCTGCTCACCGCCCGAGAGGTTGCCAGCTCGCGAGCCCCAACGCTCGCGCAGACGCGGGAACAGCGCGGTGACCTCGGCCTCGCGCGCCGGCCGTTCGCGCGGCGGCACGTGGAACGAGCCCATTAGCAAGTTCTCGCGGACCGTGAGGCCGGCGAACACGCCGCGCCCCTCGGGCACGTGGGCCACGCCCATGGCGGCGATCTCGTAGGCCGGTAGCTTGGCCGTGTCACGACCCCACAGCTGCACCATTCCCTGCTGCGCCGGTACCAGGTTCGACACGGCCGCGAGCAGCGTCGTCTTGCCAGCACCGTTGGCGCCGAGCAGCACGACGGTCTCGCCGTCGTTAACCTCGAGGTCCACCCCTCGCAGCGCCCGCACGCCGCCGTAGCTTACGTGGAGGTCGCTTACGCGCAGCACCGGCTCGGCCGCCGCCATCAGTCGTCCGCCTGTTCGAGGTCACTATCCTCGAAATCACTACCTTCGGGGGTGCTGCCTTCGGGGTCGGTGCCAAGATAGGCCTCGATCACGCGCGGATCGGCCACCACCTCGGCGGGTTCGCCCTCAGCGATGAGTTCTCCGTAGTTCATTACCTGTACCCGATCAACGACACTGAGCAGGAAGCGGATGTTGTGGTCGACGATGAGCACCGTGAGGCCCTCGTCGCGTAAGGCGCGCAGTAGCGCCGCGAGGTCCTGCTGCTCCTCGTCGACCATGCCGGCGGCCGGCTCATCGAGCAGCAGCAGGCGCGGCTCGAGGGCCAGCGCCCGGGCGATCTCCAGCCGCCGCTGCTTGCCGTAGGGCAGGGCCTCGGCCGCAACGTCACCGTCGCCGCCTAGGCCGACACGGTGCAGCAACGCGTCGGCCTCTTCGTGAAGACCGCGCTTGGCCTCACGGAAGCGGGGTCCGCCGAGCACCGCCTCGACGACGTTGTAATGGTGCTTCTTCAGCAGCGCCACGACGACGTTGTCACGCGCGTCGTAGTCGCCGAACAGGCGCAGGTTCTGGAAGGTGCGAGCGAGCCCGAGGCGGGCGATCTTCTGCGCTCGCCAGTGCCCTATCGAGCGGCCGGCGAAGTAGACCTTGCCCCTGGTAGGCGTCTCGAGCCCCGACATCATGTTGATTACTGTGGTCTTGCCGGCGCCGTTGGGGCCTATAAGCCCGATGATCTCACCGCGAGCCAGACGCAGGTCGTAGTCCACCACCGCCATGAGACCGCCGAACGCCTTACGCAAACCTTCGACGACGAGGATGTCGTCTTCGGACGTCGGGCGTCTGGCGGTAAGCTTCTCAGCCGCCAAGCGCGAGCCTGCCGAGGGGAGGTCCGTGGGGTGGCGCCATGCAACACCTTACAGATAGACAACCAGAATCGCAAGAATGGTTGATGGAACATGCTATTCTCGGCCATTCGGCGAGATAACATTCAACGACGGTGGACGATAGCTTGATCGACGACGTAGACGCGCGGTTACTAGTCTTGCTGCAGGAGAACAGCCAACGCACCCACGTCGAGCTGGCGCGGGACGTCGGCCTCTCCCCCGCCGCCGTGCACAAGCGGCTCAAACGGTTGCGGGAAGACGGCCCTATCGAGCGGTTCACCGTGCTCCTCGACCGCCACGCACTGGGGCTCAACCTGCTGTGTTTCATCGAACTGAGGTTCAAGCACAACATGAGCCCGGTCAACCGCGAGAGCCTCATCGCCACACTGTCCGGCTTCCCCGAGGTGCTCGAATGCTTCACGCTCACCGGCGACAACGACGCGATCATGAAGGTGGTCGTTCGCGATCAGGAGCACCTCAAGGTCTTCGTGCAGGGCCTGGCCGAGGCACAGGACGTGATCGAGCGCATCCGCACCGCGCTCGCGCTGGAGGAGTACAAGTCGACGACCGCCCTGCCGGTTGCTCAGCGGGGCTCGGCATGACGGACCTGGAACTGGACGTGGACACGGGCCCCACCCTCGACTCCGGCCTCGACCTCGGCGTGGGTGCGGTCCTCATCGTGACGCCGCACAGCTCCGGTCACGTGCCGCAGGACCTGCTGGCGGCGATGCTCGGAGCCGCGCGCGACGACCTCGCCGCCCGCGAGCGGCTACTGCGCCGCATCTACCTGCAAGGCGACCCGCACACCGACGTGATCTTCGACGTTCCCGGCGCCACCGCGCTGCACGCCTGGGCCAGCCGCTTCGTCGTCGACGTCAACCGCCCGCGTGACAAGAAGGGCCCGAACGGCGTGGTCAAGCTCACCGACTTCGACTCGGCGCCGTTCTACCAGCCAGACTCGACGCCGACTGAAGCCGATATCGAGGAGCGCCTGCGTCGCTACTGGGACCCGTTCCATGCCGCGATCGACCGCCTGATCGAAGAGCAGGCGATCGAGCTTCTACTCGACGGGCACTCGATGTCTGGGACTGGACCTTTGCTCGGCCCCGACAGCGGCGCCAAACGACCAGCGATCACGCTGATGACCGGCGGCGGCGCCGACGGTGAGCCCCGGGGCGCCGAATCGCCGAGCCTGGCGCCGAGCCTCGAGCCGAGCCTGGCGCCGGCCCTGGCGCGGGAGTTGCGGGTGCTCGCCGAGCAGGCGCTCGCCGCGGTCATCGACGAGGCGCGCGCGGAGGTCGAACCAGTAGTGGCCCTCAATAGGCCATGGAGCGTCGACGAACTCAGCTACCAGCACGGCCCGCCGGCGGGCGTGCCCGCGTTCGGGCTGGAGATCAACCGCGACCTCTACCTCGACGAGGCGAGCGGGCAGCCGTACCCGGAGCGCGTGCGGGCCCTAAGGGCCGGCATCATCACCTTCGTGTCGGCGGCGCTGGCGGCGACCCGGAGGCACGCCTCTGGGCAAAACGCACCAAGGCGAAACGCACCCGGAGGAGCGGTATGAACGAAGACACCATGGCCTACCTGCGCGAGCACGACGTGCGCTTCGTCCAGGTGATCTGGTGCGATAACGCCAACGTGATACGGGCGAAGATGCCGCATATCGACCAGCTGCCCGGCACCGGCGGCGTGGTCGGCATAAGCATGGCCCAGCAGGCGCTGCCGGTGATGTTCGACGGCGTGGTGCCCAACAGCGGGCTCGGTCCGGTCGGCGAGGTGCTGCTGCACCCGGACTGGACGACCCTGCGCGCCCTGCCCTACCTGCCGGGCTTCGCGCGCGTGCTCGCCGACATGATCGTCGACGGCGAGCCCTGGGAGCACTGCCCGAGGACGTTCCTAAAGCAGCAGATCGCCCGGCTCGGCGAGCTGGGGCTGACCCTAAAGGCCTCGTTCGAGAACGAGTTCTTCCTGCTTCAGAAGACCGAGGCGGGCGCCGCGCCCGTGGACGACACTGTGTTCGCGGCGACCACGGCGATCAACCAGAGCGCCGCGGTCATCCTGGACATGGCGGAGGCTCTTGGCGAGCAGTGCCTCGAGGTCGAGACCTACTATCCCGAGTCGGGTCCCGGTCAGCAGGAGCTCTCGATCCGCTACCGCGACGCGCTGGAGGCGGGCGACGCCCAGATCGCCTTCCGCGAGACCGTCCGCGGCGTCGCCGCCAACCACGGCCTGATCGCCTCCTTCCTGCCCAAGATCGTCGAGGACAAGGCCGGCAGCGGCTGCCACCTCAACCTCAGCCTGTGGCGTGGTGAGGAGAACGTATGCGGCGACGGCGCCAGCGAGACCAAGCTGAGCCGGGACGCGGAGTCGTTCGTGGCCGGCATCGTCGAGCACCTCCCCGGCCTGTGCGCGCTTACCGTGCCGAGCCACGCCTCCTACCGCCGCCTACGCCCACACTTCTGGGCAGGGGCGTTCACCGCCTGGGGCGTCGACAACCGCGAGGCCGCCGTCCGGGTGTTCAGCGGGCACGGCGTGCCCAAGCGGTTCGAGTTGAAGGCTAGCGACGCTACCGCCAACCCCTACCTCGCGCTTGGCAGCGTGCTGGCCGCCGGCATCGACGGGCTCGACCGCGGCCTGAGCCTCCCGCCCGAGTGCCGGGGTGACCCCGGCCTGCTGAGCGACGAGGAGCGCCGGGGTCTCGGCATCGACCGCCTACCGGCCGACCTAGGCCAGGCCATCCGCGCGCTCGAGCAGGACACCACGTTGCTCGCCGCCCTCGGCTCACAGCGGTCGCAGACCTATCTGGCGGTACGAAGAGCCGAATGGAAAGGTCTAAAGGACCTGCCGTTCGAGGAAGAAGTGAAGCTGTTGCTCGAGCGCTACTGAAGCGCGCAGGTGACGAAGCGGAGGCGCCATGAACACGACCACCGGCCAGTTGTTAAGTCGTAACGTCCCGGTCGAGCCGGGCAAGACGGCGCTGCTGCTTGTCGACGTCCAGAACTTCAGCGCCCGCCCCGACGGCGGCGAGTACGCCGACCAGGGGCTGTCACCCGAGCAGGCCTACGAGAAGCACAAGCACTTCTTCGACGCGGTTGACCATGTGGCCATCCCCAACATCAAGGCGCTTCAGGCCGCCTGCCGGGAGCGAGGCGTCGAGGTGCTGTACACGGTCATCGAGAGCCTCACGCAGGACGGCCGTGACCGCAGCCTCGACTACAAGATCACCGGCTTCAACGTCCCGCGCGGCTCCTGGGGAGCCAAGGTGCTAGACGAGGTCGCGCCGCAAGGCGACGAGATCGTGCTGCCGAAGAGCTCGTCGAGCGTGTTCATCTCCACGAACATCCACTACCTGCTCGGCAACCTCGGCGTGAAGTACCTGATCATCGTCGGCTTCGTAACCGACCAGTGCATCAGTTCGGCGGTCCGCGACGCCTGCGACCTCGGCTACCTGGTGACTGTGCCCGTCGACGCCTGCGCGACCTACACCGCCGAGCGGCACGAGCAGTCGCTCACGCACATCAAGGGTTACTGCCGTCAGGTGACGACCGCGGCGCTGGTCGAGGAGCTAAAGCGCGCTAGCCCGAGCGGGGGCCGCTAAAGAGTGCGGCTACAGGCCGATGTCGGTGTTGTCGAGAGGCCGTACCGCCTGCGGGATGCAGATCGGCACCCCGAGCCGCGGGTCATCGACTATGTCGGCATCGATCGCGAACACCTTCCTGAAGACGTCCGGCGTCATCACCTCGCGGGGGGTGCCCTGCGCCGCGACCTTGCCGCGGGCGATGGCGACCATGTGATGCGCGAAGCGGCTGGCGTGGTTGAGGTCGTGCACGACCATGACGATGGTGCGGCCCTGGTCGCGGTTGAGGCGCTCGAGCAGCTGCAGCACCTCGAGCTGATGGGCCATGTCGAGGAACGTGGTGGGCTCGTCCAGCAGCAGAACCTCGGTGCCCTGCGCGAGCGCCATTGCGATCCAGGCGCGTTGACGCTGACCACCGGAGAGCTGGCCGACCTGACGCTCGGCGAAGACCGTCATTCCCGTGACGCTGAGCGCCCAGTCGCACATCCTGCGGTCCTCGCTGGTCGGGCCACCGAACGTCCCGCGGTGCGGGTAACGCCCGTAGGTGACGAGGTCACCGACGGTGAGCCCCTCGGGCGCCTCCGGCCCCTGCGGCAGGATCGCCAGCCGCTTGGCGACTTCGCGCGTCGAGAGCCTATGAATCTCCTTGCCGTCGAGGAAGGCGGCGCCGGCCCGCGGCTGCAGCACGCGCGCCAGAGCCTTGAGGATCGTCGACTTGCCTGAGCCGTTGGCGCCCACCAGGGCGGTGATGCGCCCCTCCGGGATGCCCAGGTCGAGACCCTCGACGACGGGGCCGTCGGCGTAGCCGAGCGAAAGTTGTTTGGTGTAGAGCTCAGACATGCACGCCTCTCGATAGCCGACTCGTCATCCAGCGTCCTCTTAAGACCACGCGCGCCAGATGACGCTATCCAGAGTATTGCTAGGGATTGAAGCCGTCGCCATGCTACGTAGCAGGTCGGCGGCTGTCAATAGCCGCTGGACAGCGGAAAAACGTCGCGCGATGCCATAGTCTTGCCCTCACAAGACCGTCAAGTCAGCCGCAATGGCCCACGGGCGGCGGCGCAGCGCCGAATGGCGGCCAACGCCACGGCGAATTGGGAGGCGACATGGCTATCGACATCAAGACACCGGGTGTGGCCCACATCGGACTAAGGT
>DASROV010000035.1:0-2005 GCA_035646755.1 Trueperaceae bacterium
CACCGATGGGGCCAGGTGAAGACAGCGACGCCAACAACTGTAAGCGGTAGTAGTTGCCGATAGCGTAAAGACCGTCCTCGACGCTGCTGCCCGAGGAGCCGATGACTTGCCAACTGAAATCGGCGCCGGCTGGCAGCGCGAGGCCGAAGGCGGAGATGTCGGGGAGGTCGACCGACGTGTCCATGGTGGTGAGGCCGATAGCCAGGTTGCCGACGTCCGCGTTCCACATGTAGGTAAGCGGCCCACCGGCGGGGTTGCTGGCCGTGAACGCTGTCGACGCCGTAACGCCGGTGGCGAGGTCGGCTGGCGCGCCCTGCGTCGGGCGTTCGGGGACGGTGACGTTGGCTGCCGTGCCGGTTACGCCGGCCTGCCAGCCCATCTGGCTACTGTTCGTCACGCTGCCGAAGGTGTAGCTGGCGTCGGCGATGACGGGCATCTTCACCTCGTACGACGTGTCTGTTGTGTTGCTGAACATCACCGGTAGGGCCAGACTGGGCCCGACCTGAACGGCGCCGAGGGTGGCTGACAGCGCCTCGGATGAGACCACCTCGAGGTCGACAGTGGCGGTGGTAAGGGCCGTGCCGAGGTCGAGGTCGGCTGACGCCGCCGCGCCCGCGGTCAGGGCGACGTCGGCGGTGGCGTAACCCTGGTAGCTCACCGGCAAACCGCCGGCGGTAAGTTCCAACTGTAGAGCGCCGGAGAGGGGGCAACGGGCCGTCTTAAACCGGAGGTCGCTGCGACGCGAGCATGAATCGCCACTTCGCTCGGCGGGGGACGCTTGGATGACGAACAGGAGCCTGTCGAGTACTACTCGATCCAATGCGAAACTGGCTTACTGAGGAATTCTTCTACCGTCAAGGAGTCACTGCCAACTAGCAACGTGCGATCTGCCTTGAAGGTACGGGCGAACGTCGCCAGACCGGAATGGTCTGCTGCTGCCACTCCGCTCTTTACTTCGATTGCGACAAGCCTTTTACCGGCGCGAGCTATGAAGTCGACCTCCTGATTTCGCTCGCGCCAATAGAAGAGTTCGATGTCTCCCGACGCCGCTGAATTTGCCAGGTGTGATCCGACGGCTGATTCGACGAGGTGTCCCCACCACCTCCGATCGCCATAGGCTTCAGCGGGATCAAGTCCGGCGTGGGCCGACATCAGCGCCGTGTTATACACCTGAAGTTTCGGACTGGAACCGCGTTGTCGTGCCTTGTCTCCGGCATACTTTTGGAGCCCTCTGACCATCCCAGCAGCGGACAACAGATCGAGGTAATGAGCCAGCGTAGTGGTGTTGCCTGCGTCTTGCAGTTGTCCAAGCATCTTGGTGTAGGACAGCACGTGTCCCGAGTAACTACAGGCGAGATCCAGTAGTCGTCGCATCAAGGCAGGCTTCTCGACCCGGGATAGCAGGAGGACGTCGCGAGAAATCGTGGTTTCCACGAGGGAGTCCAATATGTAGCGCGTCCATCTCTTGGGATCGCCCACCAAAGTTGCAGCTCCCGGATAGCCGCCAAAGTAGAGGTAGTCCCGTAGCGAGAAGCCGAATGCGCTACGCATCTCTTCAAAGCTCCAGTGCGGAAAGTAGACCAATTCGAAGCGGCCCGCGAGGCTCTCCGTTAGGCCGCGCGATATGAGTAGCGGGGCGGAGCCGAGTATCACGACCTTGAGTGGAACACTGCGGCGGGTATCCTCGTCCCATAGTCGTTTGACGATCTCTGACCATTCGGGAAGCTTCTGAATCTCGTCGAGGACCAAGATGGCAGATTTGGCCTCGGACGACTTTGCTTGAAGGCGTGCGGCCTCCCACTGTGCTTCCAGCCAGCCGTCGGCTCTCAAGGTGGGCTGGTCCGCGCTGGCGTATAAGGCTGCCTCCGACGTTCCAGCTAGCACCTGGTGGACAGCCGTTGTCTTGCCGACTTGGCGCGGGCCGACCACCGCCTGTATGAAACGGCGCGGTTCGGCCAAGTGCTGCATCAGCGTGGCTGTCATCGACCGTTCAAACGCTTGCTCC
>DASROV010000036.1:0-17384 GCA_035646755.1 Trueperaceae bacterium
CGTTCCCTGTGCCACCATCTGGTCGATTAGTTCCGGCGTCGGGACAGCGTCAGAGAACATGTGCGCCAAGCCGTCGCTGCCGGCCGCGACCGCGGCCTGTGCCGCCGCCAGGATCTGAACGTGCGTGATGGTCAACAGGTCGTGCTCGTGGGCCGCCGCGATCACGGCCTCCACCGTGGCGGCGTCGAGCGTCGGCAAGGGAGGCTGACCCATCGCCGCGAACTCCTCGATGACGACCTTGATGTAGTCAGCCCCGGCGGCGACCCGGTCCTCTATCCAGCCCTCGGCTTGATCGGGGCTGGTGAGCGTGTCAATGTCGATGCCGAACTGGGTTCCGTGGCCACCCGGCGCGGTGGCCAAGGTGCCGGCCGAGAGCGTGTCGGCTCGGTAGTTAGCGGCCCCGGCCGCCTGCTCAGCGCGCATCTGGGCCGCGAAAGCTTCGTCGGTGAACATGTCGTAGACGGTAGTAACGCCGAACACCAACGCTTGCTGCAACATCGCGGGGGTGAAGGTGTGCACGTGAGCATCGATAAGGCCAGGTAGAAGCGTCTTGCCGCTGCCATCGATGACCTGGGCGTCGTCAGGTACTTCGAGGTCATCGCCCACCGCCGTTATCTGGCCGGCTTCGACCAGTACGTCCGTAGGGGGCAGCAACGCCTCGCCGTCGAAGACGCTGACGTCAGCGAAGACGATGGGTTGCTCCTGTGCGAGAGGCGCTTGGTCCGCACCTTGATCTTCATGTGCCATCACCGTCGTCAGTAACGACGCTGCGATGAAGAGTGCGAGAACCGTTCGTCTTGTCCGTGTCATCTGTACTCCAAGCTGGCACCCGTGCGCTTCAAGGCCATCGCTGGCCGAAACTAGTGCGCACGCCGACTAAGAATCGAATCCTTCCGTGTACTCACGGTGAGTGCCCGGTCCACGGCGATTCATCCCCAACGGACCCGGAGGTCATTGCACCGTGCTTCCGAGTACCTTAGTATTTAAGGTCCAGGAGGGTGGGCGATGCTCGAAGCCAAGACGTGCTACTACGTTCGGCTCGATGCCAGCGACAAGCGGTACTGGCATTGGCGCCTTGCCAAACGTGACCGGCTCGACGTATTTCACGAGGGCCGCTGGCACGTGATGCTGGCCTGGACCGACCTGCTGACCACGACGACACCGACCGCCGAGGTGGCCCTGATGCTGCGCACCGATTATCTGGCGCGTGAGACACCCGGCCCCGGCGCAGGCATCGAGACCTCGGCGTTCACGCCCGACAGGGTGTTGCTGTGACGGGCTCGACAAGCTGTTCAGGCCCGTCGCGTCCAGTAACACCGGGTTGGAGCGCGCCGCTAGTCCTCGGAAGTGTCCTCGCCTCCACCGCCCTCTTCGTCGACGGTGGTCGGCGAGTCGTCGAATTCAACTTCAGCCGGTTCAAGGTAGCCGTCCTCGTGCGGGTGGCTACGGTCACGCTGAGTGCCGATTAAGTTGCCGTACCGGGGATCGCGTTCACCAACAGGCTGCTCGTCCGCTTCGGGATCCAGTTCCTTGCGTCGGTCGCTCATGGGGCGCTCCTCTCGCGGCGGCCAGTGGTGCGGCCAGGGTGCGGCCGGTGGTGCGGCCGGACTTGGTCTACGGGAATCGTGGCACGAGGCGATGAGCGCCAGGTAGATCACTCCAGCATTAATTCAAGGTGTGCCGTCAACTGCCTTGGGTGATTGGGCGCCGTGCGCGTACCATCGCCCCATGTCATTCCCGTCAAGTCGCTGGGCTCGCCTGGTGGTCGTGGTTAGCGCACTCGTCGCCTGCGGTTCGGCGCCCTCGACCGACAGCGATTCGCCCGACTCGGCGCCCTCGCTCGGAAGTTGCGCGGTGTTCCCGGCCGACCACATCTGGAACACCCGGGTCGACGAGCTTCCGCTGCATCCGAGCTCTACCGCGTACGTCAACACCATCGGCGCCGACAGCACGGTGCATCCCGACTTCGGTGCAGGGCTGTGGGAGGGCTCGCCTATCGGCATTCCCTACACGACAGTTAACGCGAACCGGCCAGCGGTCCCGGTGAGCTTCTATTACGACGACGAGAGCGATCCTGGGCCGTATCCCATCCCGCCTGATGCACCGGTCGAGGGCGCACCACCGGGCGGAACGGCCGAGGGAGGCGACCGCCACGTGCTCGTCGTCGACACCGTGGCGTGCATGCTCTACGAGCTCTTCGACGCCGAGCGAAAGCAGGACGGCTCCTGGCGCGCGGGCTCGGGCGCCGTCTTCGATCTCAATGGCTACGAACTGAGGCCCGACGGCTGGACCTCGGCCGATGCCGCCGGTCTGCCGATACTGCCCGGCTTGGTGCGCTACGACGAGGTCGCCGCCGGGGCCATTGCGCACGCACTGAGGTTCACGGCGCCGAGCACCCAAGCGGCGCACGTCTGGCCCGCGCGCCACGACGCCTCGAGCCAGACCGGTGAGGAGTACCCGCCGCTAGGTCAACGGTTCCGCTTGCGGGCCGACTTCGACGCCAGCGGCTTCTCCCCTGGGGCGCGGGTCGTAGTCGAGGCGCTCAAACGTTATGGGATGATCCTCGCCGACAACGGCTCCGCCTGGTTCCTCTCGGGTACACCCGACGACCGCTGGAACAACGACGGCTTGCGGGACCTGAAAGAGATCCACGGCTCGGATTTCGTGGCGGTAGACGTGTCGTCGCTGATGATCGACCCCGACTCCGCCCGGACACACTAGGGCACTGCGCGGCCGCTCGGCGGCTAGCTCTTGGCGGTCTTGCCGATCCTTACGCGCCACACGTCGGGGCCCTCCTCGATGGGCTCCCAACTGAACTCACCGGCGTGCTCGGCCGCGAACTGGTAGTAGAGCGGCTTCGGGTCGTGGTCGTTGACGAGCACGTAACAGGCGCCCGGCTCGAGCTCGAAGTACTTCGCGAAGATGATCTGGTGGCGTTGGGCTGGCGCTAGGGTCCTTACATCGAGATCTGGATCTGCCATGGTCGGACGTCCCTTCTTCGGCGTGCGTGTGAGGTAGTGCAGCGTGCCGTTGAGGCGTTCGCCTTCTTTCGGCCATGCGGTGCGCAGCAGCTTCCAGCCTTCGGCAGCGAGCTCACAAGCAGCCTGCTCCTTGCCGGTGTCACCAAGGGCGCGGAGCGACTTGTCGAAGAGCTTGATGAGTTGCGCCAGGGCGGAAGCGGGGTCGGTTACCGCTGCCTCGGAAGAGGAGATGGTTGTCTTGCTCGTCACGGTCACCAGTCGAGGGTAGGCGCTGCCCCGGCGCTCCGGCCACGACCTAGGTCGTGCCGCTACCTGTCGTCACCGCGCCCCCTTCACCCTGGGCTTGGACACGCAGGCGGTTGTGCACGTCGCGCACGCCGCGCACGTCTTCGACGGCGTCCTCCGCAGCGCGCTTGGCTCGGCGGCTGTCGACCGTGCCTTCCAGGATGACCTCATCGCCCTCGACCTTCACCTTGATCTGGCTGGCGTCGACCTCGCCGTGCCAGGTAATAGCCTCGTTAGCGTCCTCCAGGATCCGCTCGGCGGAGCGCCGGTAGTCGGCAGGTCCGCGGCCGGCGTGACGACCCCGGCTGCGCGCGTCCTGTTCCTGCCAATCGGAAGCGCCCCAGCGATCGCTCGCGTAGCGGCGCTCGTAGGGGTCGTCGAAGCGGTCGTCATCGAGCCCATACCCGCTGCGGTATCGGCCTCGTACCTCACCGCCGTAGCGATTGCCGACTTCGGTGCCGTAGCGGCCTCCGAAATCGCCGCCGTAACGTCCGCCACCGGCACGGCCGCCTGCCCAACCGGCGCCGGTGCGGAACATCTCGCCGTAGTCGACGTAGCGATCGCGGTCACCGTAGCGGTCTCGCTCCAGCTCGTCCATCCTGCGGCACCGCTGCGCGTCGTCGTCGCCGAACCAGGAGCGCACCTCGTCGCCGGCCCGGTCGCCGACGTCGCGCTCGTCCCGGTCGTAGCGCTGTGGGCGGTTCTCTCGGTCGTTGCGGTCTGTGGCCATGGTGTCACTCCTCCGCTACTAGCAGGGGCGACTCACTTCGCCCTTCCCAAACCGTAGGAGTTGGGCCGGTGAGAAGGAAGTCAGCTGGAGTAGAGTCGCTGGCCGCGCTTCTTTACGACAGGTCTTCAGCGGCTTCTGAGCGGACGTATCGTGCCAGGTTCGCGAGCGACGAGCGCAGCCCGGCGTCGTGGTCAGCCTTGCTGATACCGGGCGGCACGTCCTCGGCTCGGATCGTGACCAAGGTGCCATCGGCGACCGGCTCGAGTAGCCAGCTCATGCGCATCACGCCAGCGAACGCCGGATCTTGCGCCGCGAACGTTACCAACCAGACAAGGCGCTCGCCCGGTACCAACTCAGCGAACTCGGCTTCGATCTCGTCGCTGTGCTCGCTCGATTTGCCGACTGCGGTGCGGCTGGGGAGGTCATATGTGAGCGTCATGCGGAACCGGCCGCCGGGTCGTGGGTCGTACTCGTGGAGCCGGCCGGTCATCCCGTCGGGGGGCAACCAACTGGTCAGCGCAGCTGCGTCTATCAGGGCCGCGTAGACGGCGTGCGGCGATTCGTGCACCAGCAGCGCGGCGGTGTCGGTTCGGCGGTCGGAAGCCACGGTGCTGTCGATGATAACGCCGCGGCCGTGCATGCCGGCAACGCCGCCCTAATCGCGGCCCCGCCCGACCGTAGCCGCTGGCAGGCTTGTCGCGGACCTCGGCTGCCGCGCCGGCGGGGGCGGTTCCGACGAGATGGTGGTGCGCAGCTCCAGCACCGGCAGGAAGAACGCGGAGATCAGGCCGAGCAGCGACAGCGCGGCGCCAACCATGAACACCCGACCGAGACCTGAGGCGAGTGCCTCGCGAAGACCTTGTACCAGCGCCTCGAAGGTCCCGGCAGCTGCGACCGCGTCGACCTCGACCCTGGCCAACTCGAGCTGAGCCGGGCTGGTGAGCAAGTTCGGGGACGTGAACTCCTCGATGACGTTAGGAGGCAACCGCTGCAACTCGGGCGGCAGCGAGGTCGAGACGTGACCGGCGATGGTAGCGGCCACGAGCGCGCCGAACACCGCAACGCCGATGGTGCCGCCGATCTGCCGGAAGAACATGTTGGCGCTGGTCGCCGTGCCCAGTTTGCTCTGCGGCAGCGCGTTCTGCACGGCCAGCACGAACAGCGAGTTGGTGGGGCCGAAGCCGAGGCCGAGGACCACTGAGTACGCCACGGTGAGGATCAGTGGCGTCGACGCGTCCATAGTCGCGTTGAGGACGAAACCCACGGTGATGGTGGCGAGGCCGGCGATGACGAACGGTTTGTAGCGCCCGGTGCGGCTCACGAGGAGGCCGGCGACGGTACTGCTCACGACCATGCCGAGCATCAGCGGCGTGAGCGCGAAGCCCGAGGCCGCGGCCGACCCGCCCTGCACGCCCTGGATGTAGAGCGGCAGGTAGATGACGGCGCCGAACATGCCCACCCCGCTGAGGAAGCCGCCGATGTTCGCGACGTTGAAGGTCCTCTCGCTGAAGAGGTCGGGGTCGAGTACCGGGTTCGGCGTCTTGCGCTGCCACCACATGAAGGCGGCCAGCAACACAACGGCCAGCCCGAAGAGGCCGAGTATCGGCGGCGAGGACCAAGGAAGGTCGACCCCGCCCCAGGTGAGGGCGAGCAGCAACGGCACGATGCCGAGCATGAGCAGCCCCGAGCCGACGAAGTCGATGCCACCACGCGCCTTGGTGGCCACCCCCGGAAAGTAGCGGCGGATGACGAAGTAGGCGATGAGCGCGATCGGTACGTTGACGAAGAACACCCAGCGCCAGCCGATGGTGTCGGTGATGAGCCCGCCGACCAGCGGCCCAACGACGCTCGAAAAGCCGAACACCGCGCCGGTGAAGCCTTGGTAGGCTCCCCGCTCGCGGGGCGTGAAGATGTCCCCGATCGCGGAGAAGGCCATGCTGATGAGTGCCCCGCCGCCCAGCCCCTGCAAAGCGCGCGTGACGATCAGTTGCGGCATGCTTTGGGCGAACCCCCCCAGGGCCGACGCGCCGCTGAACAGTAGGATGCCGAACAGCAGGATGCGCTTGCGCCCGTAGATGTCTGAGAGCTTGCCGTAGATCGGCAGCGTTACGGTCGACGTTAGCGAGTACGCGGTGAACGCCCAGGCGTAGAGCTTGAAGCCCTCCAGCTCGGCGATGATGCGCGGCAGCGCCGTGCCCACCACGGTCAGGTTCAGCGAGGTGAGGAAGAGGACTACCAGGATGCCGCCGAAGGCAAGTAGCTTCTCGCGCTTGGTCAGTTCTGTCATGAGGCGCTAGCGAGGTGTTCTGGGTCGGGGGAAGCTACCATCCGGCAGATTGTAAGACGGGGACTTGTAAAACCGGGTACCGGGCAGGAGGTTGGTGACGCTACGGGTCTCGGGACGTTCGACAGTAGCGGCCCAAGCGGCCATGTGTCACCGTCGAGACATGAAAGCCAACGGCAAGGTCATCGTCGTCACGGGTGCAGGCAGCGGGATGGGGCGCCAACTCGCGCTTCAGTTGCTCAACAAGGGCGCGAAGGTCGCAGCCGTGGACCTCAACGGCGCGACCCTGGAGGAGACCGCGTCGCTGGCAGGCAATCGTGCCGAGCTCGCGCTCTTCACGCTCGACATCGCGGACAAGGCGGCAGTGGAAGCCCTGCCCGAGCAGGTTGTCGGGCGCTTCAAGGCCGTCGACGGCATCATCAACAACGCCGGCATCATCCAACCGATGGTCAGGGTCGCGGACCTCGAGTTCGCCACGATGCAGAACGTGCTCAACGTCAACCTCTATGGCGTCCTCTATATGACCAAGGCGTTCCTGCCCTATCTGCTGGAGCGGCCGGAGGCGCACATCGTCAACGTCTCGAGCATGGGCGGCTTCCTGCCTGTGCCTGGCCAGACGGTGTACGGGGCGTCGAAGGCGGCGGTCAAGCTCTTCACCGAGGGTCTGTGGTCGGAGCTAGCCGAGACTAGCGTGCGGGTGACCGTGGTGTTCCCCGGCGCGATCAACACGAACATCGCGGCAAACTCGGGGCTTGGCGCGTTCCAGGAGCAGATGACGGCGCAAGGAGACGGTTCGGCCGCGGCACGGAAGACGCCACGGATGACGCCGGCGGACGAGGCCGCACGGCTCATCATCCAGGCCATGGAAGACGACCGTTACCGCGTACTGGTCGGCCGCGACGCGAAGTTCATGGACATGCTTTACCGCCTCAGCCCGCAGCGGGCCGCTCGATTCATTTACCGGCAGATGAGGTCGATCCTGCCCGGGTAATCCGCAGCTGGTGGGTCGCGATCCGCGCGCACCTGCTATGGCGTGAAGGCACTATATTGACCGGCTGTCATCGGCGGTGTGAGTGGCCAGCGGCTGAGCGGGACATGCGATGCTCGTGAAGGATGGCACGACCCAGAGATTTCGAAGAAGGTCAGCAGGTACGTTTCACAGGGCGTTCAGCTACAAGTTCTGACCGCCGCAGGGCTGGCCTGGTCCTCCTCCTCTCGCTGGCCCTCGCCTGGGGGGGTGCGGGTCTGGCCCAGCCCGTTCCTCATGAGGGTATCGCCGGCGGGGAGGAGTGGGTGGCCGGGGACTTCGTCGCTGCCTACGAGCTTTCATCCCCCGTCGATACAGCCGCGTCGCAACTGCTGGCCGCCCGCGCGGCGGCCGACCAGGCCGTGTACGTTGAGACCGATTCCGAGCTCGCACAGGAGTGGCTGCGGCGGTCCGAGACCTCGGCGGCCCGCGCGATCGAGCTCGCCCCCGCCGGGCCAACCGCCGGAGCCGCGAACATGGCGTTGGCTCGTGCCAAGGGTGAGTCGGCGCTGTACCGCGGAGCGCTCTCCAACACACGCGTACCGGGCGAGCTGCGAGCCCTATTCGAGCGCGCCCTCGAGCTCGACCACGACAACGCCGACGCCCTCGTGGCCCTTGCTGCCTGGCACCTCGAGCTGACCGAGCGCGGAGTCGGCTGGTTGTACGGTGCCAGCCGCGACCAGGTTCTGCCATTGATGGCGCGCGGCGTCGCGGCGGCGCCGGAGCAGGTCAACTTACGCGTGGAGTACGCGGTCGCCTTGAAGGCGCTCGGCAGCGAAGAGGAGGCCCGGGAGCAGCTGGGCATCGCGATGGCGCTGCCGGCCACTACGGCGGCGGACGAGTACGAGCAAGACAGGGCGCGCGGGCTGCTCGCTGGTGAGTAACCCGGCGACGGTCCGGCCCGAGCCGGCACGGCGTGAGCTTTACGATCGCCGCTTCGAGGATTATCTGCGCCTGTACGAGCAGACCAAGGCGATAGTGCACCGCCTGGCCTGAGCCATGACCGACCTGGAGAGCGCGCGGCCGCCGGAAGATGAGCAACCAAAGGGTTGCATTCTCGCCGCGCATCGACTAACATGCAACTCGGAGGTTGCAAATGAGCGATCGAATCGAGAAGCAGGTACATCTTCAAGCCCCGCCGTCGCGTGTGTGGCGAGCACTTACCGATCACCTGGAGTTCGGGGAGTGGTTCGGCGTGAAGATCGAAGGCCCGTTCGAGGCGGGGCAGGTCTCACGCGGACACATCACCAACCCGGGTTACGAGCACATCAAGTGGGAATCTCTGGTGACGGCCATGGAGCCCGAGCGGCTGTTCTCCTTCACCTGGCACCCGCACGCTGTCGACCCCGAGGTGGACTACTCGGACGAGCCGCAGACGCTGGTGGAGTTCAGGCTCGAGCCGACCGCCGCCGGCACCACGCTGCGCCTTACTGAGTCGGGCTTCGACAAGATCCCGCGCGCACGGAGGGACGAGGCGTTCCGCGGCAACGACGGCGGCTGGACGGCGCAGCTGAAGAACATCGAGAGCTACCTCGTTCGCAGACCCTGACATGTCGTTGGCCGCCGGTCACGAGCACGCCGCGGTGTTCGCAGCGCTCGGCGACGCGACGAGGCTCTCGCTGATCGAAGAGCTCGCGGGCGGTGAGCGGCGCTCGATCACGCAGCTGGCCGGGGGTTCGAACCTCACCCGGCAGGCGATAACCAAGCACCTAAGGGTGTTGGAAGACGTGGGCATCGTTCACAGCCAGCGGGCCGGGCGGCAGAGCCTGTTCGCGCTTGATCCGGAGCCGATAAGGGAGGCCAACGAGTTCCTCGACATCGTCTCCGCACAGTGGGACCGCGCCTTGGGCAGGCTCAAGACCTTCGTGGACGAGTGAGCACCGGAACTCGCTGCTAGTTTCGAGACCCCGCCATTCGGCGGGGCCTCGCTTCGTCGGCCACTGGACTGACTCGGGAGCTAGCTCCCGGGCTCGCCCCCCGGCTCGTTGTCCTCTGGCGCATAGACGTGGTAGGTGTTCCGGCCCTTGGCTTTGCCTCGGTAGAGCGCGGAATCGGCAGCGTTGAGCAGCGCCTCCGCGCTCTGGCCCTGGTCGGGATAGGAGGCGATGCCGATGGTGGCGCCGATCTTGAGTTCTCGGCCGGCCACGGTGAACGGCGCATCGAACACCTCGAGCAAGCGTGTGGTCACGTGCTCTATCTCGGTGTCGGCCTCGATGTCGGGAAGGAACAGCACGAACTCGTCACCGCCGTGGCGCGCGACCACGTCCCAGCTCCGCACCGCCTCTCGCAGGCGCCTGGCAACATGCCTTAGGACCTCGTCGCCGGCCTTGTGTCCAAGTGAGTCGTTAACCTCCTTGAACCTATCGAGGTCGAGGAACAACACAGCCACCTTGCTGCCCTGTCGTTCGGCCCGAGCTAGCGCGTCCACCAGCCGGTCTTCGAAGGCCACGCGTTTGAGTAGTCCGGTGAGGTCGTCGGTATCGGCGCGACGTTCGAGCTCTAGGTGGAGGCGGTTCTGTTCGAGCGCGCCCGCAAGGAGGTTGGCTACCGATCCGAGAAAGGTAAGGTCGACAGCCGAGAACTCAGCCTGATGTTCGGAGAGCGCTTCGATGTAACCGAACGTCCAGCCCTGGCCGTGGATCGGAGCTCTGAGACCGCCCTTGAGCTTTGATGATCCAAGGATCTCCGACGGCAGGAGGCGGGCGCCGCTAGCCTGCGGCAGATCCCTGGTGCCCATGGCCGCGGCGTCCTCTTGGTACGTAGCGGCTGGATACGTGTCGGCGGGTAGTCCAGTGCCGTGCTCGTGATGGCTGGCTCGTGTCAGGGTGCCGCCGTCGCGGTTCTCGACGACCCGCACGTGTTCGACGGACAACGTCGCGGCCACGAGACGCACCGTGAGGTCGAGCGTCGGCTGGACGTCGTCGGTCACTAGCCGGGAGGCGGCCAGCTGAGCGATCGCAGTCTGCTCTAGCGCCCTTCGCTCGAGCAGCTTCCGGGCCTCAACGTGCTCACGGTTCTCCACGCCCAGCCCGAGGATGTATCGCACGCCCCCGATCTCGATCTCCTGACCGGTCAACAGGTAGGGGATCTCCTCGCCGTCCTTGGTGCGTAGGTGACCCTGTAGAGAGATCTGCCCGGTCCGCAGGATGGTGTCGACGTGCTGTCGTGCCCAGGCGGCCTCGACCAGGAGATCGTCGGACCGCGCGGCAGCGATCTCCTCGGCCGAGTAACCCGTTACCCGTTCGAGCTCGTCGTTCCAGCGCACGAACCGATTGCCGTCGTACATGTAAAACACGCCCGGCAGGCTGGCGAGGATGGCGTCGATGAGGTCACCCTGCTGCTCGTGCTGCGCCTCGGCGGCTCGTTTATTGGTCTGGTCGCGCATGATCTTCAGGTACCCGGTGAGGTTGCCGTCGTCGTCGCGTACGGCGTGCAGGATGCCGTTCACCCAGACTCGCGAGCCGTCTTTGCGCATGTGCCAACGATCGTCCATCGCCTCGCCAGCCTCGCGCGCGGTCGCCAGCTCGAACTCGACCACGCCCGCCGCCCGGTCCTCGGGGGTGAAGAACATGCTGCAGTCCTGGCCGACGTACTCGTGCTCCTCGAAACCGAGCAGGCGGCCCACGCCTTCGTTCCAGGAGTCGATCACGCCGTGCTCGTCGAGGGTGAAGATGGCGTACTCCCGCACGGTGCCGAGCAGAGCTGTCCACGACATCTGACTCGTCGCCGGCTTCGCGGTTCTCATTGAGGCAAGATTACGAGCCGTGAATGGCCAACACACGTTATCTGCATGAGTGTCGTGTGCGCGACGCGGGCGTCGGCTCGCCGCGGCGTGGCGCTTGCGGCCACGACCTACCAGTGGTCGGGCCACGTGCGACGATCGCCCTTGCGACTCAGAAACTCTGGAGAGGGCAGACTTAGGATGAGGTAACTGACGTGGACAGAGAGCGCATCCTGATCGTCGAGGACGATCCCCAGCTGGCGAAAGTGCTCGATGGCGAGTTGCTGCGAGCCTACGATACGGTCGTGGTCGGCACCGGCAAGGAGGCGCTAGCGCGTGCTGAGACCGAGGAGTTCGACCTCATCCTGCTTGACCTCAACCTGCCCGACATGGACGGCTTGGACGTCGCCGCAGAGCTGCGCGAGAACCCCGCGTCGATCCTGATGCTGACTGCCAGGGCCGACGTCCGCAGTCGCGTCGCGGGCCTCTACATCGGCGCCGACGACTACCTGGCCAAGCCGTTCGACATGCAGGAGTTGCTCGCGCGGGTCTACGCACAGCTGCGCAGCAGGGGACGACAGGACGTCTACAGCGTCGGTCCTGTTACGCTCTCGCTGCTCGACCACACCTGTACCGTTGACGGCGAGCTCGTCATCCTGACGGCCCAGGAGTTCAACCTGTTGGCGTTGCTGCTGGCCAACCAGGGTCGGGTGTACTCCAAGAACACGCTTGAAGATCGGCTATATCGCGACGCGCAACCCACGTCCAACGCCGTAGAGGTGTTGGTGTCGCGCCTGCGCGGCAAGTTGGCGTCGGCTGGAGCGCCGGGCATCGTCGAGACCGTCCGCGGGCTCGGTTACGTCACCAGGGAGCGGACTTAGGTGACGCTGCGGGCGCGCCTCGGGCTGGCGGCCGTGGCTCTGGCGGTCGCCATCATCATCGGCTTCGGGGCGGTCGCCTACAGCTTCTTCACTAGACAACAAGAGGAGCAGTTGCGAATCATCCTGGCTCAGGATCTCGAGCGCGTGACGACGTTGTTGGATCGCCCTACGCTGGGGTCGACGTTCCCACAGTCTGGGACGAGCTCGGTGGTACTGCAGCTCGTCACGCCTGGGGGGCAGGTGGCGTTGCAGTGGGGCGACGAAGAGCTCTTGCCCGCGGTCGACCAGCCGACTACCGTTCTGAGGGCTGGGCGCAGTCTGCTGGTGACCACCGGTGGCTGGCCGGAAACCAACGGCACGATTCGGCTGGCGCACGACATAAGCGCAGCCCTTGCGGTGCGCCGCGACCTGGTGAGGAGCCTGGTGGGGGCGGCCATCGCTGTGACGCTGGTGGCTGCGGCAGCGGCGCTTACTGGCGCTCGGCGCATGCTCTCGCCGCTGGCCCGGGTCGCGCAGCAGGCCCGCCTCGTGGATCCGGCGTCCCCCGAAGGGGTGGAGTACGGCGGCCCGAGGGATGAGATCGGCGACCTCGTGGCCGCCCTCAACACCGCACTCGAGGCCATTCGACAGCGGCAGGAGGCGGAGCGCGGGTTCCTGCTCGAAGTGGCGCATGAACTGGCGGCGCCGCTAACGCTCGTCAACTACCACTTAGGGGCCGTGCGCCGGGATCATCCCGAGGACGCCCGCGTGCGCGCCGCCGCCGACGGCACGCGGGAGCTGCTTCGGACCTCTCAAGATCTCCTGGTGCTCGCTCGAGGTGAACTCGAGCGGCCGCTCGAGCTCCGCGTAGTCGACCTGCGCGAGATCGTCCAGCGCGTAGCTGACGAGTACCCGGGGATAAACGTGGATGCCGCCGAGCGGCTCGAGGTGGTGGGTGACCCAGAGAGGCTCATGCAGGTGGTGCGCAACCTGGTGCGTAACGCGCTGAGTGCAGTTGGCCGCCCCGACGGCGTGAAGGTGACCCTTCTCAACGATGGCGACCAGGCGGTACTGCAGGTCTGCGACGAAGGCCCAGGCATGAGCGATGAGATAGCGGCGCGGATATTCGACCGCGGCTTCAGCTCGGGTGGGGGAGTCGGTGTCGGCCTCACGGTGTGCAGGCGCCTGGTCGAGCAGCACCATGGCGAGATCCGCCTGCGGTCGACGGTGGGCCAAGGAAGCTGCTTCGAAGTGCGGTTGTTGAGCCTGGCCGCCCGACTCAAGGCCCCCTCGGCCGATGGCGTGGAGGTCGAGCCTGTGAGGCCGTCGTGATACAGCCTGCGCCACGGCGGTGTTTTAGCTTCCACGCCAGCTTCTCTCACCTGACGAGAAGCGAAACGTGCCGTAAGGCTCGCGTAAGCTTCGCCGCCCAGAGTGATGGCACGGCACGATTGCAGGCACGATTGCAGGTACGAAGGAGAAGGGAACTGATTTGAAGCGCAAGCTTGCCACGCTACTAACACTGCTAGCGGTCTCCTGGACGGCTGCTTGGGATCTTCCTAGCGACGCCGAGGTGATGGTCACGTCAGCCGACGGAACCATCATCGGGATCGGCAGGCTTGTCGCCGGACAGGGATTCGAGCTCGAGCTCTTGGCCGGCTTCAGTGGTGAGGGGACGTTGGTCTTCACCACGCCGGCGGGCGACGTCCAGGTCACCACGGTGGCGGTGCGCGACGGCACGGTTTACGTCGATCAGGTCGACCTTCGGACACTGGTGATCGAAGCGGGATTCAGTGACGTGAGCATCGAGGTCCATGCCGGTCCCGGTACTCAACCGGACGTCGCCGGGCCGCCCGCTGACGCCGGTCCGCCGGATACGGCGGGACCGCCTGCGAACGCCGGACCTCCGGATACCGCGGGGCCGCCTGCTGATGCCGGTCCGCCGCCGGACGCCGGGCCGCCCGCTGACGCCGGGCCACCTGATGACGCTGGGCCCCCTGATGATGCTGGTCCGCCTGACGACGCCGGTCCGCCTGACGACGCTGGGCCGCCGGCTGACGCTGGGCCGCCTGATGATGCTGGGCCGCCTGACCACGCCGGTCCTCCCGATGATGCTGGTCCGCCTTACGACGCCGGGCCGCCTGACGACGCTGGACCGTAGAACCAGCCCGTTCATGTAAACGAGAGGTGTCTTCGGCCGTTTGGGCCCTTAAGCGTGCTTGAGGCCGGCCATGCCACCGAACTCTTCGATGAGTCGCCGTTCGGCCTCGCCGTCGGTGAACTCGATGACTGCTCCGCTTCGCTTGGCAAGCTCAGGTAGAACCGCTAGTAGCGCTACTTCGCTTACGGGCTCGTCTGGCGCTAGTACGTTCGCCTCGGCCGCCGTGACGGCAACGCGCCCGCTCTCGGCGCGGAAGACCAGCTTGTCGACGACCCACGGCACGATCACCGTCCGAAGCCTGTGCTCCTGGAGCAACGTGAGCGTCTCCTGCACGCCCCAGACACCCGTCTCGCGGACCCTGTCAAGCAGTTCCAACTCGCGTTCAGCCTCGACCTCGTCGATTAGGTCCTTCACGAGTGGCAACCACTCGTGCGCAGAAGCGTCGGGGTTGGCAGGTGGCGGCAACTCGCGGACTACCTGTCGACGCAAGCCATCGCTCATGGCCTCCTGGAACGCGCTGAGCGCCGATGAGCTACCCGAGAGGATGATCTTGTCCACATCTTCGGCCTCGAGCGCCTTCTCGAGTTCGGGCAACAGCGACCGGTAGAGACGAGCACTTGCCTCGCGCATCCGGTCGGTGAAGCGATCGACGTCGGCACCGCCCCGCGCCGCCACGCCAGCACCGATGCCCGGGCTGCGCCGCGCGTGCCGGTAGGGCTGCCAGGTGTCGGTGTCGACCATGCGCTCGTGGTCAGACACCTCGGCGATCTGCCCGAGGAACGCCTCGAAGACACTCACGCGGTCCTCGCTCACGTAGACGACCGCGTATCGTTCGCGCTGGTCGAGTACGTAGAGCAGAGGCGCCACGAACGGTTCGCCCCAGTGCGCGAGCGCCCCGTCGGTGCGCTCCAGTAGCGGAAGCCGCGTTTGCAGATAATTGTGGTCGAATAGCTCGTCAAGGTCCTCGCCCGCGAAGATCACCAGGCTTCGTCCCTCAGTGATCGCGAAGTGCTTCGAAAGCCTGTCGCTCACGGCCGCTACGTACTCCTTCTCGAGGCCCGCGTTGCGCATCGCCTCGGCCGCCCTGAGTACGAACGCCTTGGGTGTATTGTTCGGGTTGGCTGGATTGACATCGAGATACAACGAAAGTACTGGAAAAACATCAGAGGCGATTACTTCTGATAGCGCGAGTTTCAAATTCTGACCTATCATGTTTGATTCCGTTTCCTAGTGCCCATTTCACCAGATTAACAAGGGGGCTCCTGAGAAGTGAATCGGCCGCAACCCGCCATTCCCGTGCTCGCTGGAGATGACTAATCCTCCGCTGCTGCCGGGTAGGTGATGTTCGTGCCCTCGACACGAGCGAACGACGTCAGCTTGTGAGCTGGAGCCTTAGTAGTGGACATGATGTCGAGCACTGTGACGCCCCTCACGAGGAGCGCATCGCCGATCAGCGAGCGGTGGCAACGCCACGGCACCGCCTCGGAGCACATGATCGCCAGGTCGTTGCCCTGGCCGCGCTCGACGAGGTCGTCCACCGCTTCGTTGAACTCCGCGCTCTGCATGTGATCGGCGTAGCCCCGGAAGGAACGGTTGAGCCAGGCGTCGTTCGGGCTCTCGGGTCGAGGGTGGCGCAGGCCCCCTAGCGCTTTCATCCAGTGGTAGCTGATCCCCGCTGCGGGCAGTGACACAGCCAGTGCCTCACCCGCGAAATGAGGGTGACGCTGCGACTTCGGGATCGTGCGGACGTCGACCAGGTTCCGGACGCCGTGTGCGGCGAGTAGTCCAACTAACTCCTCGAGTGTCCGCGTCGAGTGGCCGATCGTGAAGATCGTCGTTGACGGCATGGGATACGCGAATACGCCGCCGCCTCAGGCCGGCAGGGCGCGCAAGATCTCGTTCACCTGGCGCAGGTGGTGCTCCATGTGATAACGGAGGAACCCCAGCCGCTGCCGCAGCGTGAGCGGGCCCGAGATGAAGTGCGGGTAGACGACCTCGTCGAGCTCGCCCGCCTGGATGCGGTACGCCACGTCCTCGACCACCTGCTGGCAGGACCCGAGGAACATCAGCCAGTAGTCAAGCGGCCCGCCCCAGGTGGGCTCGGCGGTGGACGGAGCCGTCTCCTTCGGTTGCCAGGTGTTCTCGATGATCGTGTCGATGGTCTCGTCGCGAGCGGGGTTGTGCCCCGTCCACACCGGGTCACCCCGCCGCCACGCCTCCATGGCGATCATTATGTTGCTGAGCCCCGCGTGCTCGGCCCAAACCAGGTGCTCGACGACCTCGGCCGCCGACCAGGACTCGCTCGTCGGTTTGAAGGCGCCCTCGTCGGAGGTGAGGTGCTCGACTTGGCGAATCAGGGTCGCGCGCGCCACTGCGATCTCGTCGACGAGGTTCCGGACTTCAGGCAGCATCAGCTTCCTCCTAGGCCGCGGGCGTGGTTACGTTGTTGCTAAAGGATTGACGGAGCGATGCGAAGTGCCGACGCGGGCAACTAAGCGTACTGCACGTTGAAGTCGAACCCGCCCAAGGGACAGAGACGCTTTCACGGATGACACCAAAAGCGCTTCAAGACTGTCCGAAAGGCCTATCATGTGTACGGATTGGAGCGAGCATACACATCATGCGAACGAACATCGTTATTGACGAGGAGCTCATGGAAGCGACGCTCCGGGCCACCGGCCTGAAGACCAAGCGAGAGGCTGTAGAGCTTGGCTTGCGCACGCTCTTGCGGCTTCAGCGGCAAGCTGAGATCAGGCGTTTACGAGGGAAGATGGCCTGGGAGGGCGATCTCGAAGCGATGAGGATTGACCGCTGATACTCGTCGACTCAAGCGTCTGGGTCGACTATTTTCGCGGCGTCGCGACTGGCCAGACCGACTGGCTGGATGAACGGCTGGGCGTCGAGGCCATCGCCATTGGGGATCTGATCCTCGTCGAGGTGCTACAAGGCTTCCCAAGGGAAAGGGACTTCCAACGAGCCAGGCGGCTTCTCGCCTCTCTTTACGAGGTCAACTTAGGGGGCCATGACATAGCAGTCCGGGCCGCCTCACACACGCGAACTTTGCGGGCACGTGGCATCACGGTGCGCAAGACGATCGACACGATCATCGCCACCCGCTGCATCGTCAACGACCTGGAGTTGCTGCATGCCGACCGCGACTTCGTGCCGTTCGTCGAACATCTACCTGCAAGCTGCCCCTGATACGTGGCTGGCGACGACGGCGGGCCAGCGGGCCACCGAGGTGGAGTTGGAGGCGAACGCGTCAGAAGCGGACTGGCGAGCCGGCCGCGACTGGGCGGTGCTGCGTGCCCGGCTCCCAGCGCGCCCGTTGAACC
>DASROV010000037.1:0-4762 GCA_035646755.1 Trueperaceae bacterium
GGGTTAGGTATGAGAAGTGCTCGTGATAAATGGTGTCGAACTGGCGACCACCTAGAAGCTCAAGCAGGTGCGGGAACTCGAAGCTGGCTACGCCGTTGGCGGAGAGGAGTGCCGCGATGCCCGCAATGAAATCGTGGAGGTCAGGAACATGAGCCAGTACGTTGTTCGCCACGATCAGGTTGGCGCGTCCGTGTTCGCCCGCGATGTAGCCGGCCAGGTCGGCTCCGAAGAACTCACTCAAAGTGGGGACTCCGCGTTCGAGCGCTGTTGCGGCGATGTTGCGCGCGGGATCTACACCAAGAACCCTGATTCCTCGCTTCACGAAGTTTCGCAGCAGGTACCCATCGTTGGAAGCCACCTCGACCACGAACGATTCGAGAGTAAGGCGTTCTGTCCTCATGACCTCGTCGCAATAACGTGCTGCGTGGTCGAGCCAACTCGCGGAGAACGAGGAGAAGTAGGCGTACTCTCTGAATATTTGCTCGGGTGTAGCGAAGTCCTCGGCCTGCACGAGTAGGCACGAACCACACACATAAGCGCGCAGCGGGTAAAAGGTCTCGGGAGTGTGGAGGCCCGCCTCGTCCAGGTAACTCTCACATAAGGGCTGTGCGCCCAAGTCCACGAAAACGTGGCTAAGGGGAGCTTTGCATAGACGGCAAAGCGCTGTTCCGTTGGCAGCTACCTTCGTTGGTTCAGGCGAGATCTCGACTGAATCATGGCCGGGCCTGCTCTGCGTGCGCGCAGTCGTCACGCGCTTGGAATTCGACTCCATATCTTCTCCACTCGATTTAGCGACTCATTGAGTCGGGGTTTCACGGTGAGCCTGTGACCTTGACTGTAAGTTCAATCCAGGTTCGTCCTTCGCTCAACTGTCACGGTCCTAACCAGAACACTTGCTCCAGTCCTGAGCCGCCCCTGAGGGCGCAGCGGTCACTCGTCATAGCGGTGATTGGCGATGGAGGCTACGGTCAGATTGGAGTGGCATTAGAAGGACGAGAGGGGCCGATAGGTGAAAGTCGTCTTGTTCTGCGGGGGATATGGGTTGCGGTTGCGCGACCACGAGCCGCGCGTCCCGAAACCGGTAGTTCCCTTAGGCGGCGATCCGCTCGTCCTTCATGTAATGCGCTACTACGCTCACTTCGGCCACAACGAATTCGTGCTCTGCCTTGGATACAAGGGAGACGTCGTCCGAGAACAGCTCGAGATTGCAACCAAGTTGAGGCCAGATCGACAAGACTGCCAGCCATACGATCCTCGACAAGATGTTCACAACTGGAACATTCGCTACGTGGATACCGGACTTGATTCAACGATCGCCGACAGACTCGTGAAGATCCGCCCGTTCTTGAAGAACGATTACACCTTCTTCGCCAACTACTCCGACTCACTTAGTGATGCAGCCCTACCAGATCTCATGGACGAGCACAGAGCCTCCGGCAGCGTGGCGAGCTTCATGTGCGTTAGGCCCCACCTAAGCCTGCACCATGTAGAACTCGATGAGTTCTCTGGTCGGGTTCGGTCGATTCAGGGAATCCGTCAAGCGCTTCGAATCAACGGCGGCTTCTTTACCCTGAACCAGGAAATCTTCGACTACATCGAACCTGGCGACGAACTCGTTGAGCAACCGTTCGCGCGCCTGATAGAGAGCGGCAGACTGCACGGCCACGTTTACGACGGTTTCTGGTCCACGATCGACACGTACAAGGATCACCTACGCATGGACACACTGCTTAAGAGCGGCAAAGCGCCGTGGCAGGTATGGCTGCCCAGCGTTCCCGCGGAATCTGCGCGCGATTCGCTCACCGTTAATTGATGCTTGAGCTCACATTCTCCCCTAAGGACGGACTGCGGTCGCATGGTCGCGGTCGCGATTCGCCGTTACATATCCTCTGTCTTGGTGCCCACAGCGACGACATCGAGATTGGTGCAGGAGGCACGGTCCTGACGCTTCTGCACCAGTTCCCTGGCAGCCATGTTACTTGGGTCGTATGCGCGGCTGACGGAGTTAGAGAGAGCGAGGCCCTGGCTAGCGCAACGGAGCTGCTGGCTGACGCCGGTAGTCTTGACACTCGTTTGCTCGGTTTGCGGGAAAGCTACTTCAATGTCGGCCCTGACGCCAAGGACGCCTTCGAGGAACTAAAGGCGTCACTTGGTAGGGGGCCAGACGTGATAGTTACACACTGCCTCCACGATCGGCACCAGGACCACGAGACCGTCGCCAGGCTTACCTGGAACACGTGGCGTGACAACGTCCTGCTCGAGTACGAGATCCCTAAGTACGAAGGGGACCTGCGGACGCCAAACGTGTACGTCCCGTTGCCTGAACAGATCGTTGATAGAAAGCTCGACCACTTGGCACATCACTTCCACAGCCAACACGACAAGAACTGGTACGACGGCGACACTTTTCGGGGCCTCATGCGCATACGAGGCGTCGAATGTCAATCGCCCACGAAATTCGCGGAAGCATTTCATGGGCGCAAGCTCGTACTTGGGCTTGGTGCCAGCTACTAGTAGATACAACCACCGGGAGGAAGCGGTGACCAATACCGGGTCACCTCTCTAAAAACCGCGCCCCCACCCCACTGCGCCCCGCTTCATCATCGGGATTCAACAACCAACATCGATCCAAAGACAGACATCCGCAGCCGATGCACCCCGTGAGCTTGTCGCGCAACCCCTCGAGCGCCGATATGCGCTCGTCCAGCCGCCCGCGCCACGCCTCGGAGAGGTCACGCCAGTCCGCTACCGTCGGCATTCGGTCGGCCGGCAGGTTAGCGAGCACCGACTGGACCTCATCGAGCGAGATGCCGCAGCGTTGGGCGGCGCGCACAACGGCGACCCGGCGGATGGTGGCGCGGGCGAAGCGCCGCTGGTTGCCCGAGGTGCGCTCCGACCTGATCAGGTCCTTCTCCTCGTAGAAGCGCAACGCGGAGGTTGCCACGCCGGTGCGGAGCGACAGTTCGCCGATAGTGATGAGGGAGGGTAGGGCCATCCGTTACCTGCTCTCGTTCGCCTTAGCTCGACGGAGTGCGCGGAGCGTTAGTCGCCCGACGCGACGCCCCGCAACATGCCGCACTTGACTTCAAGTTTACTTGAAGTTGTAGCGTCTTTACATGACCGAGCATCGAACCGACGCAGCCAACGGAACCGGCAAGCGCGTAGCCATCGTCACGGGCGCATCGCGCGGGCTCGGCCTGGAGTTGACCAAGCGCCTCGTGGCGGACGGCTGGCACGTGATCGCCGACGCACGTGGCGCCAGCGACTTGCGAGGCGCCCTGGCGCCTAGCGAGGACCGCGCAACGGCCGTTGCTGGTGACGTTACCGACCCAGCCCATAGGACGCGCCTGGTAGCGATGGCTCGGGAACGCGGCCAGCTGGGGCTGCTTGTCAACAACGCTTCCAGCTTGGGAACGACCCCACTTCCGGAACTACAGCGTTACTCTGTCGACGACCTGCGCGAGGTGTACGAGACCAACGTCTTCGCCCCGCTCGCGCTGATACAGGCTTGTTTGCCGGCGTTAAGAGCCAGCGGCGGCGCGATCGTCAACATCTCGTCTGACGCCGCCGTCGAGGGCTACTCGGGCTGGGGCGGGTACGGCTCGTCGAAGGCCGCGCTTGAGCAGCTGAGCCGGGTCTTGGCCGAGGAGAACCCGCAGGTACGCGTCTACTGGGTCGACCCCGGCGACATGAACACCCGCATGCAGCAAGACGCCTACCCGGGCGAGGACGTCTCCGACCGGCCGCCGCCCGCAGCCAGCGTGCCGGGCATCGCGCGCCTTATCGCCGAGAGAGCGCCCTCTGGCCGCTACCACGCCCGCGACGAGAGCGAGTCGACGTGACCGCGGCCATGCCTGCGCCCATACCCGCGCCCATGCTCGCGCCCATGCTCGCGCCCATGCTCGCGCCCGCCGTGGCCACCGGCTACCGTCCCCGAACTGCGGTGCGGTTGATGGTCGGTGACGCCGACAGCGGCTGCATCACGCACGGCTCGTTCGACCGCCTCGGCGACGCGTTGCGGCCGGGCGACGTGGTGGTTGTCAACGTGTCGGCCACGGTGCCGGCGGCCATCGATGGCTACGGTCAAGCAGGACCGGTTCGACTGCATCTCTCCTCACCGCTGGCCGGCGACGTGTGGACCGTCGAGCCGCGGCGCCCTGCCGGCGTCGGCTCACAACAGTGGCGCGACTTCCCAGGCGGCCGAGTCGAGCTGCCGTCGGGGGCCAGCGCCTCGTTCTTGGCGCGGGACGCCCGCTCGCCCCGGTTGTGGCTGGTGGAGCTGGCCGGTGCCGGGGACGTGCTCGGCTACTTGCGGCGGCACGGCCAGCCCATCCGGTATGCCCACGAGCGGCGGGCCCGGAGCCTTAGCGCTTACCAAACGGTTTACGCCAACGAGCCCGGGTCGGCCGAGATGCCGAGTGCGGGCCGGCCGTTCACGACCAAGCTGGTCACTCGGCTGGCGAGCGCCGGCGTCGTGTTCGCCCCGGTCGTCCTGCACTGCGGCGTGGCCTCGTTCGAAGCCGGCGAACTGCCCGACAGCGAGCGCTACCGGGTCGGCGAGACCACCGCCCGGCTCGTCAATCAGGCCCACGAGGCCGGCCGGAGAGTCGTCGCGATCGGCACCACCTCCGCTCGGGCCATCGAGACGGTCACCGACTCGGCGGGGGAGGTCCACCCCGGCCAGGGGACTACCGACCTGCTCATCACGCCGGCACGCGGAGTGAGGGCCATCGACGGCATCGTTACCGGCTGGCACGAGGCC
>DASROV010000038.1:0-9384 GCA_035646755.1 Trueperaceae bacterium
CAACCGCGACCGGGCCATCGACGGGATCATCAGCGTGGCGTCGCTCGCGGTCGTGGGTCTGCCGGAGTTCGTCACCGGGCTGGTGCTGATCCAGGTATTCGCGTTCCGACTCGGCTGGCTACCCGCCAACTCGTCCATCGAACTCGGGGCCGGCTTCTTCGAGGCCCTGCCCATGCTGGTGCTGCCGGCCATCACTGGGACCCTGGTCATGCTGGCCTACATCACCCGCCTTACCAGGGCGAGCGTGATCGAGGAGCTGAACAAGCCTTACGTGCGCACGGCCCGGCTCAAGGGCCTGCGGCGAGGCAGGGTACTTTCCAGCCACGTACTAGGCAACGCACTACTACCTACCATCACGGTGATCGCGATCAGCGTTGGTTGGCTGATCAGCGGCATGATCGTTGTCGAGAACGTCTTCAACTATCCGGGCTTGGGCAGTCTCCTCACCTACTCCATCGACCGTCACGACCTGCCGCTGCTGCAGGCGATCACGTTGGTAGCCGTGCTCGCGTTCTCCTTCGCCAACTTAGCAGCGGATCTGCTCTATGCGTACTTGAACCCTCGCATACGGCTGAGCTGACATCTACGACCTGCCGGTGGGTCATGTTCGAACGGTAACGGTTTGGACTGGGCGTACGCCTGGTTGGAGATTCCTGAGTGAGGTTGCGCGCGGCGGCGTTGGCTGGTGATGG
Organism: Trueperaceae bacterium; assembly: GCA_035646755.1. Lineage (GTDB taxonomy): Bacteria > Deinococcota > Deinococci > Deinococcales > Trueperaceae > DASRWD01. Next base: position 693 of record DASROV010000038.1, read on the forward strand.
ACGCGGGGCCGTTACGCCAGTCGCTCCGCCACCGCCTCGGCCGCCACCTCCTCAGCCGCCCCCTCCGGCCCCGGAGTGAAACCCTGAGCCGCGCTGTTCGAGCCCATGGCCAGCAGCACGGTGCGGGCCCTGATCATCCCCAACAGCTGACCGTCCGCACTTACTACCGCCGCTGGTAGCTGACTGTCGCCGAGCGGCTCCATCGCTTCCTCCAGCAAGGTGTCGCCGGGTAGGGTAAGGGCCTCCTCGCGCATGAGTTCCGTCACCGAGTGGTCCGGGTTCTCACTTGCATCGTGATAGGACACCGTTCCGTGGTAGCGGCCCTGAGCGTCCTGTACGAACGCTGCCAGCCCGTTGCTGGCAAGCAGCAAGCTGGTGACTTCCGCTCCCAGTTGATCCGGCGAGACGGTTATGGAGTCTTCCATGACGTGCCGTACGCGCAGGACGCGTGCGCGGTTGACGTGTTCCACGAAGGCGCGAACGTAGTCGGTCGCCGGATGCAAGACGATGCCTGCCGCCGTTCCGACCTGAACCAAGCGACCGTGGTTGAGGATGGCCACGCGGTCGCCTAGACGCAGTGCCTCGTCGAGGTCGTGGGTGATGAAGACGATCGTCTTCTTGAGCTCGTCTTGGAGCCGTATCAGCTCGTCTTGCATCTCGCGGCGTATCAGCGGATCGAGGGCGCTGAAGGCCTCGTCCATGAGCAGAACGTCGGGGTCGGTGCACAGCGCACGCGCCAGTCCGACGCGTTGCTGCATGCCGCCAGACAGCGCGCTCGGCCGTGAGTGCTCGTAACCCGAGAGACCAACCGCGTCGATCCAGTGGCGCGCCTTCTCCCAGCGCTCCTCCTTGGAGACGTCCCTCACCCGCAGGCCGAAGGCCACGTTCTCCAAGACGGTGCGGTGAGGCATCAGCCCGAACCGTTGGAAGACCATCCCGAAGCGGCTGCGCCTGACGTCGCGCAACGCGCGCGTATCGAGCGACAACACGTCGACGTCGCCTAAGGTGATGGTGCCGGCGGTGGGCTCGATCAGGCGGTTCAGGCAGCGGACGAGGGTGGACTTACCACTGCCCGAGAGGCCCATGACCACGAAGGTCTCGCCACGCTCGATGTCGAGCGAGACGTCGTGCAGCCCGACCGTGTGGCCGGTCTGCTCGAGGATCTCTTCCTTGGTGCTGTCGTTCTGCAGCAGCGGCAGGATGGTCTCAGGTTCGGGTCCGAACACCTTGCTGAGGTTGCGGATCTCGATGAACGCCATCTCAGACTGCCTTTTCCGTGGTGTCCAAGCGGCGGCCGTAGCCGGCGGTCACGCGGTCCATGATGATCGCCAGGATCACGATGGCGAGGCCCGCCTCGAGCCCTAGCCCGACGTCACCACGTTGCAGGCTGCGTAGGACCTCTTGGCCGAGCCCGCGAGCGCCGATCATCGACGCCACCACGACCATGGCCAAGGCCATCATGATGGTCTGATTGATGCCCGCCATGATGGTCGGAACCGCCAGCGGGATGCGCACCCACCACAGCACCTGGCGCTCGGACGCGCCGAACGAGTCGGCGGCCTCGACGACTTCTTCGTCGACGAGGCGCAAGCCGAGATCGGTAAGGCGGATGACGGGCGGTACGGCGTAGATGAAGGTGGCGAAGATGGCTGCGACGTTGCCTAGACCGAAGAACATCACCACTGGCACGAGGTAAACGAAACTAGGCATGGTTTGCATGCCGTCCAGGAGTGGCTGGATCCAGCGTTTGAGGCCGTCGCTGCGCGCCATGGCGATGCCTATCGGGATCCCGATGAGCACCGTCACGGACGTCGCGACGACCATGATGGCCAGGGTCGTGACCAGCTGCGGCCACAGCTCGAACGTGCCTACCAGGACCAGCAAGGCGGCCAGCACGACCGCCGGCGCTATCTTCTTGCCGCTCGCGTGCCACACGAGCAGGCCGATGAGCAGCACCACCGACCACCAAGGCAACCAGTTGAGGAAGCGTTCCACCTGCACCAGAACGTAGAGCAGGGTATCGGTGATGCTGCGGAAGAAGTCGCCGTAGTTGGTTACGAGCCAATTGACGAAGGAGTTGGTCCACTCCCTCAGAGGGACGCGCCAGCCCTCGGGGAAACTTCCTGTAAATAGGTTTCCCATGTCTACGCCTTTACTTCAGCGCGGCGGTGACGCGCTCCAGGATGGCGGGATCGAGGTCGGCGTCGGCGAACCAGGCGTTCCAGACTTCCGGCTCGGTTTCGAGGAAGTGCATGGCCGCCTCAGCGGGCGAGGAATCGGTCTCTTGCATGTGAGCGAGGATCTTGTTGATCTGGGCGCTGGGCGTGTCGATGGCGTTGAGGAACGCTACGATGTCTTCCGAAACCTCGTCCTTGAAGCTCTTGCCGAGCGCGATGACCGCGGTCGAGGCGGGGTACGCGCATGCCTCGGTGGCGTTCTCCGGGGTGTCGACGTTAGCTTCGAGCCCGTCCCAGCATTCGTCGGTGTAGGTGGGTTCCTCGAGGCGGATCATGTCGAGTTTGCCGAGCACCCAAGTGGGGCTCCAGTAGTATCCGACCCAAGGTTCACCGCGCAGGTAGGCGGACTCCATCGAGGTGGCGAGGGCCACTGCCGTGCCGGGGAGGAAGTTCGTGAAGCTGTCGGTCAGGCCGTACACTTCGAGCTTTACGTTGTTGATCTGCTCGCAACGCCAACCGATGATGCAGTTGTAGAAGCGGCCCTTGTCAGGCCGTTCGGGGTCGCGGAAGAGGCTGGCGTACTGAGGCAAGTCGTCGACGCTTCTCAAGTCGGGTGCTGTGGCTTCGATGCCGCGCTCGGCGTCGCCCTCGACCATGTACCGCGGTACGTAGAAGCCTTGGATGGCGTCGTCGAAGACCGCATCGAGCTGGAGGACGTCGCCCGCTTCGACAGCAGGAACCCAGAAGTCCGGCACGTTGTCCAGCCACACTTCCATCACCACGTCGATGTCGCCGCGCGCGGCGCCGCGGTACATGGGGATGGTCGAGCCTGGGATCGAGTCGGTGGCGCAGCCGAAGCCTTCTTCGAGGACGAAGCGCGCGATGTGGTTGAGGACCTGGACGCTGTCCCAATCGAGTTCGGCGAAGACGACGGGCTTGTTGTAACCGCCGCAATCGGTTTCCTGTGCGGTGGCGAAGCCACCGAGGAGTAGTGACAGAGCGAGCAAGCCCGCGGTGAGCGTGCGAACTAGCGACTTGGCGTCGTGATGCATTGAAGATCCTTTCGAAACAGACAAGGACGGTACACGCAAGAACGTGCGTCAAGAGGTGCCGATCCCGGACCCACTCGACGTTGATGATTCGTCAGTCGGAGACATCAGGCACACCAAGGAAAGGAGTCGAAAGACTCATGGCGGCAGTCGCCGAGAAGCTATCGGTGCGCACGGTTCCCATGGTCTAGCCGATGGGGTGCACCGCAACGTTGAGATAGGCGCAGCTCACTGAGTGGTAATACAGCCAGCCAGGAGACGGCGCGGAACCATTGGTATAACACATCGGGGCGGAACGCCTGTTACTCACCCCTTGTCGACTCCAACACCGTAGCGCCTCGACGCCGGTTAAGGCGTCTCGGAGAACCTCGCCAGAACCGCCGACCAGCGCTCCTTGGCCGCTTGTTGTTTTCGTTGTTCGCACCGGTCCGGGAAACGTGGCAACCGGCGTGGACTTGAGCACGCCGTTCGGTGTCACCGACATGGAGGGCGCGGTGAAGACGTTCGTGTGGGCGCCCGATGCCGGCCTACCGGGCCCGACGATCACCCTGACCACCACCCGTGACCAGGTGACCATCCCGGACCCCGCCGAGCGGTACGGGGTTCGGGTTCGGCCCCTAGTCGTCGGTTTGGAGTCCGGTGAGGTTCGTCATGGCAGATACTCCATCGGAAGGTCGAACGCCCCGGCCATCAGCGCATTCGCACCGAACTCCTCTCCACCAGCTCAGGTTCGAACCTCATCGTCACTTCTCCTTCCGACCTTTCAGGCAACGCCAGGCGCGCCGCAGCGCGACCCATCTCCCTGAACGGTTGCCTGACGGTGGTCAACGCCGGGTAGAGGTAGTTGGCGAGGTGGACGTCGTCGTAACCGACTAGCGAGACGTCATCGGGGACGAGCACACCGCGCTCCCGCATGACCAGGAGCGCCCCGGCGGCCGTCTGGTCGTTACCTGCGAACACCGCGCTGAGCTCGTGGCCGGCGTCCAACAGCTGTCGCATCGACCGTTGACCGCCCGTCTCGGTCGAGTCGCCTGCCACGATCAGCGACTCGTCAGCTGGTACGCCTGCTTCGGCCAGGGCCGAGCGGTAGCCGTCCGCCCGGTCGCGTGCATCCTTGATCGACAGGTTCGCTGTGATGTGGGCGATTCGCCTATGGCCGCGGTCGAGCAGATAGCGGGTGGCCAGGTAGCCGCCGAGGGTGTTGTCGAGGTAGATGCACTGTGCTGCCAACGCGTCGACGTAACGCCCGACGATGACCAGGGGGATCTCGTGTTGCGCTAGCGTCAGCAGCTCGCTGTCCGTCAAAGCCTCGGCGACGAGAACCAGGGCCTCACAGCGCTGGTCGCGCAGGAACTCGATGGCGACGCGCTCGCGCTCCGAATCGGCGTGGCTGGAGGAGACGATGAGGTGCATGCCGTACCGCTCAACGACCGACTCGATGCCCTGCACGATGCCGCCGTAGAAGGGGCTTGCGATCTCGTTGACCACCACACCGACCGTGCCCGAACGGTTGGTCGCCAAGCTGCGGGCGAACACGTTCGGCCGGTAATCGAGTTCCGTTACGGCTGCCATCACGGCTACGCGGTTGGCTTCGGTCACGCGAACGCCGTTCAGTACCCGCGACACTGTCGCCACGGACACGTCAGCGAGTCGAGCAACCTGTTTGATGGTCGCCATCGTTCTCCTGAAACCTGGTGAAGGTCGACGCAGCGGCCGACGGCCCGACGTCCTCGAAGAAGCCGTGTTTGACTTTTGCACTCCCTTCCAGGGGACCATCCCTGGGCTGAAACCGGTTACACCACCGCAACCTCGGCGGTACGTTATCTTGAGTCTACGTGCACGGCGACATTGGTAGCAGCCGAGAGAATGGCCAAGTAGGCGGCGCTGACAGCGCTGTTGCTGAGGTGGCGGGGTTGTTGGCGCGGTCGAACCGGTTGGGATCCGACCGGCGGATCACCAACTACGGCGGCGGCAACACCTCGGCCAAGGGTGCGGTGACCGACCCGGTGACTGGAGACCAGACCGAGGTGATGTGGGTGAAGGGATCCGGTGGTGACCTTGGCACGCTCACCGCCTCCGGCCTCGCGGTCCTGCGGTTGGAGCGCGTCAGGGCGTTGGCCTCCGTCTACCGAGGCCCCGATTTCGAAGTCGAGATGCACCAACTCCTCGACCACTGCCTGTTCGGGACGGGCGGCGCCGCTCCCAGCATCGACACCGCGATCCACGCCCTCGTCGACGCGGCCCATGTCGACCACCTTCATCCCAACGCCGTGATCGCGCTCGCCGCGGCGGCTGACGGGCCCGACCTTACCGAGCGGTGCTTCGGCGGTGAGGTGGGGTGGGTACCTTGGCGCCGGCCCGGCTTCGAGCTCGCGCTGCAGATCCAACGGCTGTTGCGCGACGAGCCCGGCTTGAGGGGCGTGGTCATGGGTGGGCACGGCCTGCTCACGTGGGGCGACACCTCGGAAGAGTGTGAACGGACGTCGCTGGAGATGATCGCAAGATCCGAGAGTTTCTTGCGCGAGCACGGCAGCCCCGAGCCGCTGGGACCGATCCGCGACGGCTACGCCGCGCTCGACGTGCAGCGGCGTCACGAGGAGATCGCCGCTCTCGCCCCGTTCGTCCGCGGCCTGGCCAGTACCGACCAACGCGTGGTGGGGAGCTGGCGTGATGACGACCTCGTTCTCGACTTCATCGCCAGCGAGGCGGCGCCGCGGGTCGTGCCCCTCGGCACGACGTGCCCCGATCACTTCCTGAGGACGAAGATCCGCCCCCTGCTGCTCGACCTCCCGGCGGACGCCGACCGCGAGCAGAAGAAGGAGCGTTTGAGAGAACTGCACAGCGAGTACCGCGAGGAGTACCGGGCGTATTACCAGCGCCACGCCGGTGAGGCCACGCCGGCCATGCGCGGCGCTGATCCGGCCATCGTCCTCCTGCCCGGCCTCGGCATGCTCAGCTTCGGCGCAACCAGCGACGCCGCGCGCATCGCCGGCGAGTTCTACGTCAACGCCATCAACGTGATCCGCGGTGCCGAGTCCGTCTCTAGGTACCAGCCGGTCCCGGAAGAAGAGATGTTCAAGGTCGAGTACTGGCTGCTCGAAGAGTTGAAGCTGCGGCGCCGTCCGCCTCCCAAGCCGCTGACCGGCAAGGTCGCCTTGGTGACGGGCGCCGGTTCGGGCATCGGCAAGGCCATCGCCCACCGGTTGCGTGCGCAAGGCGCAGTCGTCGCGGTCGTCGACCGCGACCAGCAGGCCGCCGCCGAGGTGGCCGGCGAGCTCGGCGATGCCGACGTCGCCATCGCCATCGGCGCCGACGTCACGGTGGAAAGCTCGGTGGCACAAGCTGTCGCGCAGAGCGTCAGGCGCTGGGGTGGGCTCGACATCGTCGTCAACAACGCCGGGCTCTCGCTCTCCAAGAGCCTGGCCGACACGACCGAAGAGGACTGGGACCGTCAGCACGACGTCATGGCCAAGGGCTCGTTCTTCGTGTCGAAGCACGCGGCGGCTACGATGGTCGAGCAGGGCACGGGCGGCGACATCATCTACATCGTGAGCAAGAACGCGGTCGTCGCGGGCCCGAACAACCTCGCGTACGGCTCGGCGAAAGCCAGTCAGGCGCATCAGGTGCGCCTCCTAGCAGCGGAACTCGGCGAGCACCGGATACGTGTCAACGGCGTGAACCCCGACGGGGTCGTGCGCGGCTCGGGCATCTTCGCCGGAGGCTGGGGTGCCGAGCGGGCCAAGGTCTACGGGGTGCCGGAAGAGAAGCTCGGTGAGTACTACGCCGGCCGCACGCTCCTCAAACGCGAGGTACTGCCAGAACACGTCGCCGCTGCGGTGTTGGCGCTGGTCGCGGGCGATCTCGACCGCACCACCGGGCTCCTCGTCCCGGTCGACAGCGGCGTGGTGCCCGCGTTCCTCCGTTGAAAGGCTGAAGGATAAAGATTGCGATGCTGACGCCAGATCAGGTACAAGCGCATAACGAGGCCAGGCAAGCCGACCTCGAGGCCGACGTTGAACACCTCACGGCGGTGCTGGCGCGCTCGGGCAAGTCGGCCGCGAGCGTGATCGACTCACTCGAGGCCTTCTCGGTAGCGGCGCCGTCGTGGGCGGTCGGCAGCGGCGGCACGCGCTTCGGGCGCTTCGCGATCGGCGGTGAGCCCCGCACCACCGAGGAGAAGATCGACGACGTCGCTACCCTCAACTCGCTGACCGCCGCCAACCGCTCGATCTCGCTACACGTACCGTGGGACGAGCCCACTGACCCTGCGGCCCTCAAGCAGTACGCGCTCTCCCGGGGTGTGCGCTTCGCGGCGATGAACTCCAACACCTTCCAGGACAACCCTTCGACCACCGAGAACGGCCGCTTGACCTACAAGTTCGGCGGCCTCGCCAACGCCGACCAGGCCGTCAGGGAAGCCGCCATCGAGCACAACCTGGCCGTCATCGACCTGGGAGTGAAGCTCGGCTCCGACGCGCTCTGTATCTGGCTGGCCGACGGCTTCAACCATCCAGGTGGCGCCGACCACCGCAGGCAGTTCGAACGTGTCGCCGCGGGCCTGAAGGTTATCCACGACCACTTGCCGAGCGGGTGGCAGCTGTTCACCGAGCACAAACCGTTCGAGCCAGCCTTCTTCGCGACCGTCAACGCCGATTGGGGCAGCTCTCTGCTGCTGGCGCAGGCGGCTGGGCCCAAAGCAAACTGCCTGGTCGACCTCGGTCACCACCTCCCCAACGCCAACATCGAGCAGATCGTCAGCCGCCTCGCCATGGCTGGCAGGCTCGGCGGCTTCCACTTCAACGACGCCAAGTACGCCGATGACGACGTCACCACCGGCTCGATCAAGCCGTTCCAGCTCTTCCTGGTGTTCTGCGAGCTGCTCAACGCCGGCGACGGCTCGCTGCCTGCGCTGGCCTACATGATCGACCAGAGCCACAACCTCAAGGACCCGCTTGAGGACCTCATCCAGTCGACGGAGGCCGCGGCGCTGGCCTACGCCCAAGCACTACTCATCGACCGTGCCGCCCTGCGAGCTGCCCAAGACGAGAACGACGCGGCCCTGTGCCAGGAGCTGCTGCAGCGAGCGTTCCGCACCGACGTCAGGCCGTTAGTAGCCGAAGCCCGGCGCCGCGCCGGCGGCGTGATCACCCCGCTTGAGGCGTACCGCGAGTCGGGGTACCGGCAAGCGAAGATCGCCGAGCGCGGCAGCGACGCGGTGGCCAGCGGGCTGTGAGTGGCTCCGAAAACGAGGTCGTAAGCGAGCCAGCAAGCAGGGCCATCCTCGAAGCCATGCACCAACCCAGCCGTGGTGCCGCGACCGAGAACCGGGTCCTCGCCGTCGACATGGGCGCCACCTCGGTGCGGGTCGCGGCCGTCGACCTCGGCGCTCCGCGGCCACAGGTGGACGTCTTGCACCGGTGGCGTCATACGCCGCTCGCCGACGCCGAGGGCCACCTGCGTTGGGAC
>DASROV010000039.1:0-4329 GCA_035646755.1 Trueperaceae bacterium
AGTTGGTCGACGCGCCCGCCAGCGACGAGTGGCGCGCCTCCCCCTACGCTGTCGACCCGTCGTTGCTGGTCGACGGGAAGCCGTACCTGAGCGCGCCAACCGAGGGGCTCACGGCCGCTCCCGTCACCGTCAGTCGCATACCGCAGACCACCGACCTCCAGCTAAGCGTGTCCGCCGAGGTCGGCGAGATTGTCTATTACGACGGCAGTGGCTACCTCCGACTCGTCGCCGACGGCGCGGCGGGCGTGCAGCGGCGCGTGGTGCCCAAGCCGCGCTTCAACCGCCTAAGGGGCATCGGCCAACTCACCAACGCGGAGGCCGACGCATTGGCCGACGCGCTCGAGCAGGGGGGACCGTTCGTTATCGCCGCGCTGGCCCAGGAGAGCCTACCGGTGCGGTCGGTCGACGGCCTCAGCGAGCACTTGCGGACAGGCGTTTACGTCCAGGCCGAGATCGGCACCGACGAGAGCGCTTTCCGCCCGGCACCGAGCCAACTTACCTGGGAGGTCCTGGCTCGCGGCAACCAGGCGACGGGCGTAAGTGAGCGGCGCTACGAGCTGATAACCAACCAAGCGAAGCTGACCTCGATCTGGGCGCGAGCGCACGCCACGCAGTTGCAGCCGCCCACGACCCCCCGCGCCGACTTCCAGCGCGAGACCCTCGTGGCGATCTTCATGGGGGAGCAGCCCTCCGGGGGTTACGGGGTCGAGGTAGCGCGCGTTACCGAGGAGCGCGGCGAGCTATATCTCGATGTGCGCTTCACCGAGCCGGCCGCTGGCGCGATCACCTCGCAGGCCCTCACCAGCCCGTGGACCATCGTCAGGATCTTGCGCGGGGGCTATCAGGTCGCCTGGATAAGGAACGCCGACGACGGTTCGCTGGCAGGGGCTGCGCGCGCCACCTTCTAGGTGAACGTGATGCGGCGGGCCGCCGACGGTTTCTTGGCCGGCGCGGCCTTGGTGACCCTCTAGGTGAGCGCCGTGGGCATGAACAGGCGCCGGTACTCGTCGTTGGCGTAACGGTCGGTCATGCCAGAGAGATAGTCGGTGAGCGCGCGCTTCAGGCCGAGCTGTTCGGCCTGGCGCTGCACGTCAGGTGGCAGCATGGTCGGGGTCTTCACGTAGGCGTTGAACAGGCGCTCGAGGATCTCGAAGGCCTTGCGGGACATGCGGATGAGTCGGAAGTGGAAGTAGAAGTTCGCGTAGAGGAACTCCTTGAGGTCCTTCAGCTGGCGCTCCATGGCGGCCGACGGCCCGAGCAGCTTCGAGTCGTGCCGGCGGACGTCGGCCAGGTCTTTCACCCCGGCGTCGGCGAGGCGCGCGTCGGTCGCGATGATCACGTCGGTGATGACGTCGCCGAGCAGTTCGCGGATGAGCACGTAGCGGCCGCTGCTGTCCATGGTGTTGACGTCGAGGCCGAGACGATGCATCAACTCGCCGATCAAGGGCACCTCGGCGATCTGCCGCGGGGTGAGGTGGCCAGAGCGCAGGCCGTCGTCGAGGTCGTGCGCGTTGTAAGCGACCTCGTCGGCCACGTTCACCACCTGCGCCTCCAACGACGGTTGCGAGTCGGGCTCCCAGTTCGCGTCGGGCGCGTCGTACTCGGTCTCGTGTTTCATCATGCCTTCGAGCGTCTCCCAGCTGAGGTTGAGCCCAGGGAAGCCCGCGTAACGACGCTCGAGCTCGGTGACGATCCTCAGGCTCTGCCGGTTGTGGTCGAACCCGCCGATGTCCTGAGTGAGCGTGTCGAGCGCCTTCTCGCCCGAGTGGCCGAACGGCGGGTGCCCGAGGTCGTGCGCGAGCGCGATGGTCTCGCTGAGGTCCTCGTTGAGGCCGAGCGCGCGGGCGATGCTGGTGCCGACCTGAGCCACCTCGAGCGTGTGCGTAAGCCTGGTGCGGTAGTAGTCGCCCTCGTAGTTGACGAAGACCTGGGTCTTGTACTCGAGTCTCCTGAAGGCACTGGTGTGAAGCACCCGGTCACGGTCCTTCTGGAAGGCGGTGCGGTGCGCGCTCTCCGGCTCGTCATGGATGCGGCCGCGCGACTCACCGGCCAGGCACGCGTACGGAGCGAGAGTGAGGCGTTCGTTGTGCTCGAGACGTTCCCTTGTGATGAGCATTACGGTTGGTATGGTAGCACCGCATGAAGGGCCTAGATCGCGCGCTGGACGTGTGCCTGACCGCCGTCCACGACGCCGGACGCCTCACCCTCGGCTACTTCGGCGGCGACGTGAAAGCCGACGCCAAAGCCGATGACTCGCCCGTTACCGTCGCCGACGTAAGGGCCGAGGAGCTGATCCGCACGCGCCTCGAGGCGGCGTTCCCGGCGCACGGCATCGTTGGCGAGGAGCACGGCGTGAGCCGCCCGGAGGCGGCCGCGCGCTGGTACATCGACCCGATCGACGGCACCAAGAGCTTCATGCGCGGCGTGCCGCTATACGCAGTGTTGCTCGCGCTCGAGGTGGAGGAGGAGGTGGTGGTCGGCGCCGCCTACTTCCCGGCCCTCGACGAGCTGCTCTACGCCACCAAGGGCGGTGGCGCGTTCCTCAACGGCCGGCGGGTGAGGGTCCGAGCGACGAGCGAGCTGGCGCGCGCCTTCGTGTCGTTCACCGACGCCGCCTCGTTCGCCAAGCAGGGCCGCACCGAGGGTTGGCAGAGGGTGCTCGACGCGACCTACCATCGCCCTGGCTGGTCGGACGCCTACGGCCACGCCCTGGTCGCCAGCGGGCGCGTCGAGGCCATGCTCGACCCGGTCCTCAACCCCCACGACGGCGCGCCGTTCGGCGTGATCTTGCCGGAGGCTGGGGGCTACTTCGGCGACTTCGCCGGTCACGCCGGGATCCACCACGGTGAGGGCCTTAGCACCACGCCCGAGCTGTTGCCTCAACTGGTCGAACTGCTGGCCCGCTGACCAGCGCGGTGGGCCGATGCTGGGCTGAACTGCGCGGCGGGCGGTGCGTGGCGGACCAGGGCCGGCACGGCGCCTGGGTACACTTGAGGGCGACCATGGACCTTACGCAGATGCAACTTAGGCGCTCGACCCCGACCACCTTAGTGGGCTCGGTGCCGCTTGGCAGCGGACATCCGGTGGTGGTCCAATCGATGACCAACACCGACACCTCCGACGCCGCGGCGACCGCGCGGCAGGTCGCCGAGCTCGCGCGCGCCGGGAGCGAACTCGTGCGCGTTACCGTGAACGACCACGCGGCGGCTGCAGCCCTTCCTGAGATCAGGCTGCGGCTGGCCGATGAAGGCGTGAGCGTGCCGCTGGTTGGCGACTTCCACTACAACGGTCACAAGCTGCTTGTGGAGGTTCCCGGGGCAGCAAGCACGCTCGACAAGTACCGCATCAATCCCGGCAACGTCGGCCCAGGCAAGCGCCACGACGAGAACTTCCTCACTATCATCGACGTCGCCATCCACCACGCCAAGCCGGTGCGCATCGGCGTCAACTGGGGCTCGCTTGACCAGAGCCTGCTCACCTCGCTGATGGACGAGAACGCCGGGCGAAGGGCGCCTCTACCGTCGCGCGAGGTGCTCATCGAGGCGATGTTGCGCTCGGCGCTCGACTCGGCAGAGTTGGCCGAGGAGCGCGGCCTGCCGCACGACGCGATACTCATAAGCGCCAAGGTCTCGTCGGTCCGCGACCTGTGGGACGTCTACCGCAGGCTCGCCGCCCGCTGCGACTACCCGCTCCATCTCGGCCTTACCGAGGCCGGCATGGGTATCAAGGGGACGGTCGCCAGCACGGCGGCGCTCGCCCCCCTGCTGGCTGAAGGCATCGGCGACACGATCCGCGTCTCGCTCACCCCTGACCCAGGCGCCCCGCGCGAACGCGAGGTCGAGATCGCCCGCGAGATCCTGCAGTCTCTTGACATACGGCGTTTCGCGCCGAGCGTGACGGCCTGCCCCGGCTGCGGCCGGACCACCAGCACTCTGTTCCAGGAGATGGCAAGGGACATCCAGGCCTATCTGCGCGACCGCATGCCGGAGTGGGGCGCGCTCTACCCTGGAGTGGAAAGCCTGCGGGTCGCGGTGATGGGTTGCGTCGTCAACGGCCCGGGGGAGTCCAAGCACGCCGACATCGGCATCAGCCTGCCTGGCAACGGTGAGTCCCCCCGCGCGCCCGTCTACCAGGACGGCAAGCTGGTCGGTACGCTCAAGGGCGACACCATCGTCGAGGAGTTCAACGCGATGCTCGACGCCTACGTCGAGCATCGCTTCGGAGCCGGTCGGCCGAAAACCGCAGCCTTGGCCGCGAGCGCCGCGGATGCCGCGGACGCCGCGGCCGTTCACCCCGAGAGCCCGGCCGCCCCGACGGCCCTCGCCACGG
>DASROV010000040.1:0-2000 GCA_035646755.1 Trueperaceae bacterium
ACCTACGAGATGCTGCTCGACAACCGCGGCCGCTGGGGTATCGAAGGAGCGCTCTGGTACACGTGGCGGGATCCGTTCAGCGAAGGTGAGGGGCTCTGCGGATGGTGTCGATCGGCCGGGCTGGTCGACGACGACCTCGACGCCAAGCCTGCCTGGATCGACTACGCCGAGCTAGCCGGCGGCGAGGCCTAGTAGTGCTCCGTCAAGTTGGGACAGGCCATGGACGTAGGTAGGCGGTTCGGGGCGGCAGCCGGCGCCTGCAGGTGGGACAGCTCCCATGCCAGCAGGCAACGAGGGTCTGCAGCTCGCGGAGCAGCGCGAACAGGCTCAGGCCGCCGCCCCCAGTGGAGGGCACTGGCGCTCCAGGGTGAGAAAGGCATGCGCGACCGAGACCAGGGTCACGTGGTGGTTCCAGCCACGATAGGAGCGACCCTCGAAGTGGTCGAGGCCGAGCGCGTCCTTGAGCTCGCGGTAGTCGTGCTCGATCCGCCAGCGCAGCTTCGCCAGCTCGACGAGCCGCTTCAGCGGCACCTCGGGCCCCAGGTTCGAAAGCCAGTACTTGCTCGGCTCCGCAGCGCCCGGCGGCCACTCGCAAAGCAGCCAGCACTCCTCGAGCTCGGTGCCCTCGCGATTGGCCGCGTTGCGCAGCTCGACGTTCGCGGGCAGCACCCGCAGGGCCATAAAGCGCGAGCGAAGGCGACCCTTGGTGCCCTCGCGCCAGCTCAGCCGGCGCAGCCGCTTGCGCCCCGCCCCCAGCACCAGGGCCCTCAGCGACGATGGCTTCTGCCGGTAGCGCGGCTTCGGCGGCCGGCCGTTGCCCAGATAGTCGGGCCGCTCGGGACCGACGTCGGCCGCGTAGGCGGAGGTCCGCGCCTTGACCTGGACGACGTAGTCGAGCCCGCGCTCGCTGAGGCCGGAGCGGAAGGCGGTGATGTCGCCATAGCCGCCGTCGCCGAGCACCGGGCGGGCCTCAAGGCCCCACTCATCCGCAAGCTCTTCCAGCATCTGCAGCGCGAGCTGCCACTTGGGCTCGTGGCGGACCTCCTCCGGCAGGTGCGCCTTGGCCCGGCGCTCGGTGTCTTGGTCCCACTCCTGGGGCACAAACAGGCGCCAGTCCAGCGGGCAGGAGGCCTCGTCGGTCGCCGCGTTGACCGAGACCCCGACCTGGCAGTTGGCGACCTTGCCGAGCGCGCCGCAGTACTGGCGCGCGACCCCGACCGAGTGGCTGCCGAACTTCGGAAAGCCGGTGTCATCGATCACCCAGGCCTTGGGCTCGATCTCGGTGCTCATTCTCGTGGCCAGGCGCCGACGCACCTCGCTCTCATCCCAGGGCGACTGGTTGACGAACTGCTGCAGGCACTGCTCGTCGCCGTCTGCCAGCCGCTCGGCCATCGGCTCGATCGACTTGCGCCGGCCCTCGAGCATCAGCCCACGCAGGTAGACGCCGCCCCAGCGGCGCTGGTCCTTGCGCCCCAGCGGCGCGAACATCTCGGCGGCGAAGCTCTCCAGGCGCCCTCGGACACCGGCCAGCTCTCGCGGGCTCAGACCTGTCACGGCACTCATTCTCACTCCCATCCTCGACTACAACGTCGGGGAGGGGTTCGCCGGCCGGGGGCGAAGTTCCTGCCGAAGCTAACGGAGCACTACTAGGCCGAGACCGGCGCCTCGGTGAAGTGGGTCAGCGCCTTGAACCGGGAGAGGCGCTCCTCGACCTGGGCGGGCTCGAGCGAGCGGACGCGCTCGGTGCCGAAGTCCTCGACGTTAAACGAGGCCATCACCGAGCCGAAGACCATCGCCCGGCGCAGGTCCTCGCGACTCGGTCGCTCGGCACCGGCGGAGTCGAGGTAGCCGAGGAATCCGCCGGCGAAGCTGTCGCCGGCGCCGGTCGGGTCGCGGACGTCCTCCAGCGGAAGGGCCGGGATCGCGAAGACGTCGGAGTCGGTGAACAGGGCGGCGCCGTACTCGCCCCGTTTCGCGACGACGATGCTCGGGCCCATCTC
>DASROV010000041.1:0-2914 GCA_035646755.1 Trueperaceae bacterium
CTTCTGGTCCGGGGTGCTGGCGAGGGCGCTGCCCGGCCGCGACTCGCAGTTCGCCAAGGGCCCCATCGACGTGCTCGACCACTCCAGCCGCGCCTTCGGCTACGGCAGCAAGCTAATCATCGACGGCACGCTGAAGCACGACGAGGAGGGCGGCCATGAGCCGTTCGAGGCCAACGCCGAGCGGCCGGCTAAGCAGCTGCCGCCACACGCCGAGATCGTCGCTCAACACCAGCACGCCGGCGGCTTCTGGTTCATCACCACCAGCAAGAGCCGCGCGTCGCAGGGCCGGCACCTCGGCGAGTGGGCCGCCAGGCAACCCGCCGCCGAGGGCGTGCGCCTCATCGCCGTTGTCGACGACGCCACCGACCCACGCGACTTCGAGCAGAGCATCTGGACCCTGCTCAACAACATCGATCCTGAGCGCGATGTGCAGGTGATCGCCGACGGACTCTCGGGCGGTTACGACTCCAGCGTCGCCCGCTTCGTGATGGACGGCACGCCCAAACTTCCTGAGGAAGGGTTCGCCCGGGGCTGGCCGGAGAAGCTGGTGATGAGCGAGGACGTCAAGCTGCGGGTCGACGAGCTGTGGCCCCGCGACCCACCAGCGCCGCGATGACGAAGAGCGCCGCCTGAACGAGCACTATGGTCGAACCGCTCGGCACGTTGAGCAGGAACGACAGCAGCAGGCCGGCGACGGTCGCGGCGACGCCGAAGACCACGCTGAGGACGGTCATCTGCGCCAGGTTGCTGGCCACCAGGCGGGCGCTGGCCGCCGGGATGACCAGGTAGGCGGCCATCAGGATCACGCCGACCACGACGGACGACACCGCGATGACCACCGCGGCGAGCAGGAAGAGGAGCAGCTCCAGGCCTCCAGAGTCGACGCCATCGGCCCGCGCCAGCTCGTCGTCGAAGGTCGCGTAGGCGAGCTTGCCCCACACCGCGCCGAGTACCACCGCGGCCAGCGCCGTGGTCACCACGATCACTACGAGGTCGACCGCTCGCACGCCCAGGATCGAACCGAACAGCAGGTCCATCACCGAGACGCCTAAGTTGGCGTCTGGCGGGATGAGCGAGAAGAACATCACCCCGAGCGCGACCGAGACCGCGAACGCCACACCGATGGCGGTGTCACTGCTGAGGTCGGTGCGGTTCCTCAACAACGCGATGGCCAAAGCGGCCAGCACGCTGAAGGGCACGGCGATCCAGATGGGATTCTCGAGCAGTGCCAGCCCCGAGCCGACGAGGCCCGAGCTGACGATCACAAACGCCCCTATGCCCATGCCGCCGAACGCGGCGTGCGCGAGTCCGTCGCCCAGGAACGACAGCCGCCTCTGCACCACGAACACACCGAGCAGGCCACTGCTGATAGCAATTAGCAGGCCTGCCATGAACGCGCGCTGGAAGAAGGGCAAGGAGAGCGCCATTAGAAGGTCGCTCACGGCGCCACCGCATGCTCGTGATGCCGGTGACCGAAGGCTGCCCGTAGCTCCTCATCGGCGAGCACCTCGTCGGGCGGACCGAAGGCCATAAGGCGCCGGTTGAGGACCAGCACCTTGTCGGCGTGGTAGCGGGCCGCCGACATGTCGTGCGTGATCATCACCACGGTGGCCTTGCGGCCGAGGGCGGCGGTGTGCTCCTGGTAGGCCTCGAGCAGGTCGTGTAGGTCGTGTTCGGCGAGGAAGTCGACGCCGGCGGCCGGCTCGTCGAGCAGCACCAGTTCCGGCACGCGTACCAGCGCGCGCGCCAGGTAGACGCGCTGCAACTCGCCGCCCGACAACCGCGCCAACGGTCGTCGCTCGAGCTGGCTGGCCCCGACCTGCTCGAGCGCCGCAACCCCGCGCTCGCGCTCCGCTCTACGGATCCTCGCCGGCCAGCTGCGCCGCAGACCGGTGACGACCAGCTCGAGCGCCGTGGCCGGGAAGGTGCGGTCGAAGGTTTTCAACTGCGGCACGTAACCAACGCGCTCGGGCCTGGCGCCGGCGGCCTCGCCGAACAGCGCGGCGTGCCCTGACTGCGGCCGCACCAAGCCGAGCGCCACCTTGATGAGCGTCGACTTGCCGCCGCCGTTGGGACCGACAACGGCGAGGAAGCAGCCGGCCTCGAGGTCGAAGCTGACGTCCTCCAACACGGTTGCGTCCGAGAAGCGCACGGTGACGTCGTGGACGTGCAGCACGGGCAGGCCGCTCACGGCGCCGCGCCCCGGCTGGGCAAAAGCATCGCGCCCCGGCTGGGCAAGTTTTGAGAACACGTTCTCACCGCGGCCATGTTAACGCGGGCAGCGAGCCGGGCAGCGAGCCGCCATGAAGTGGGCCCGCCATGGTGTTGGCGGGCCCTGGGTGGCAACGGTTCGCTCGTCAGCCGAGCTTGTTGGGGTTGACGAACACGACCGGGTCGAGCTGCCTTATGGCCTTGGTGCTAAGCCACACGCGCTGCGGCTTGCCGTCGACCCACATCGTGCGCTTCTGCAGGTTGGGTTTCACGGTGCGGTTGTGCACGCCGACCTGCTTGAGGCCCACGCCACCCTTCCGCTTCGCGGACCCCTTGCGGAGGCTGGTCTTCTGCGATTTCGTCTTCTTTCCTGTTACGGCGCAAACGCGCGACATGGCGATCCTCCGTGGAACTCTGCTGAGCTTTCGTCAGCGGTTGGCGTGGTCTGCAAGCCGAGCCTGAAAACGAAGCCGGCTCGTGAGCGCCGCAGTTTAGCACACCGTCCACGTCGTACACCATCGCGCGGGTTGCTGAGCGCACCGCCACCCGCGTTGCTAACATCGGAGCGTGACCCGCAGCCAGCTCGCCCGCACCATCTTCGCTCGCTCGCACCTCAGCGGCAGCTTCGTGCTGCGCTCGGGAGCGAACGCGACTGAGTACTTCGACAAGTATCTGTTCGAGTCCGACCCCGAACTGCTCGCCG
>DASROV010000042.1:0-7468 GCA_035646755.1 Trueperaceae bacterium
CCATCCGGCGTGCGGGAAGCGGCAGCGTGACCACCCGCTGCGTCTCGCCGCGACGCTCGTTCCAGCCGCGCAACTGCGCGAGGTTGGCGCTCATGGTCGCGTGGTTCGGGTCGTTCTCGTCGTCCTCTACCGAGCACAGGATGGTGGAAGCGTCGCTGAAGCGCACGATGGTGTCGATATGCCCGTCGGTGTGGTCACCCTCGAGGCCCGCCGCCAGCCACACCACCTCGGTGACGCCGAGGTAACGACGGAGCGCCTCTTCGATTTCTTCCACGCCCACCCCAGGGTTGCGCTCGGGGCTCAGCAGGCACGATTGCGTGGTAAGGCACACCCCCTCGCCGTTCACCTCGATCGAGCCGCCTTCTAGCACGAGGTCGACCTCGTGACGCAGCATGCCGAGGCGCTGGGCGACCTGTGCCGGCGCGCGGTCGTCGTCGTCCCACGGTGCGTACTTGCCGCCCCAGGCGTTGAAGCGCCAGTCGGTGAGCGAGACCGCACGGTCGCCTCCGGCGCGGTGCACGAAGATGGGGCCGTTGTCGCGGAACCACACGTCGTTGAGCGCGACGCGGTTGAAACTCACGTTGTCGGGCCTGCCTGCTACCAGTTCGAGGCGCCGGCGCGCGTCCTCTTCGACCTCGTCGTCGCGCACGTTGACCAACACCGGCTCGAAGCGTGAGATTGTCGCGACTAGTCGCGCGAACTCGGCCCTCACGCCATCCAGGTGCCCGACCCAGAGTTCGTCGTCGAACGGCCAACTAGTCCAGGTGGCGGCGTGAGGCGCCCACTCGGGCGGCATGCTGAGGCCGAGGGGGGCCGGAGATGGCTTGGTGGGCGTGGACATGTTGAGATCAGTCTAGGACGCAACTCGGTTCAGGCGCGCAGCGCCGAGAGCGGTACCACGGTCACGCCATCTCGTCGGCGGTGCGCGAAGCCTGATCCTGTGATCACGATCAGAGCGACGGGCTGGCGCACCGTGTCATGCACTGCCGCTGCGAGCCGTTGCAGGCTCTTGGCCGCGGTGTCTACCGCCCGGAAGCCAAGCTTCACCTCGGCGGCTGCCCAGTTCCCATCGGGCAGGCTAATGATGGCATCGACCTCGGAGCCGTCGGATGCCCTGAAGTGGCTGATCCTGGCTTCGAGCGGTTGGCCGTACACGCGTAGGTCGCGGATGACCAAGGACTCGAACAACAGCCCCATGTACTCCAGGTCGTCCGTGAGCGACGACGGGCTCGCTGCCAGTGCTGCCACTGCGAGGGATGGGTCGACGAAGTGGCGTTTAGGGGTCTGGCGCAAGGCCGCGGACGAGCGCAAGCGTGTTGACCAGGCCGGTTGGTCCTCGAGGACCATGAGGCGTGTTAGCGCCGCGAGGTAGTCCGCGACGGTGTTGCGGTCGAGCGGTTCACCATGCTCGGCAGCATCATCGGCCAGTGTCTTGACGCCGGCTTCCGTCGCGACGTTCCTGGCTACCGATTGGAGCAAGGCGAGGACCTTGAGTGGGTCGCGGCGCCGGTTTGACACTCTGCTGAGGTCGACCTCCCGCAGTAGTTGCAGGTAG
Organism: Trueperaceae bacterium; assembly: GCA_035646755.1. Classification (GTDB taxonomy): domain Bacteria; phylum Deinococcota; class Deinococci; order Deinococcales; family Trueperaceae; genus DASRWD01. Next base: position 1,556 of record DASROV010000042.1, read on the forward strand.
TCCCGCACCCAACCAACGGCTGATCGCACACTTGCGCCATGGTTACTTGGCCAACCTCCAGTGGCCAGCCGTTCGGCCCAGAAGTGCAGGCTGGTTAGGTCGTCACTCAGGGTGGAAGTAAGAGGCTGGTCACCGCCCAGGATGGCTCTTAGGCTCACTTCCCCGGTGGAATGCCCCGATTCCAACAGGGACATTGGTCGCATCCGCATCACCGAGAACCGTCCGAGCCCCGTGTGTTGGGCGTGATCCTCGACGGGGTTCGCCGAGCCCGTCAGGATGAACTGTCCGTTCGTCTTCCTGTCATCGATCTGTCTGCGAACGTAGTTCCATAGCTCCGGTAGCACCTGCCATTCGTCGATCAGACGTGGCGTGGGTCCTTGCAGGATCAAGTTCGGATCGACCTCGAATTGCAGCCTGACGTTGGGATCGACGTCGATGCGTACCTCGCTGGCTGACACCTGGCGAGCCGTTTCCGTCTTGCCGGACGCCTTTGGCCCCTCGATCAATACGGCGCCGGAGCGCTCCAAGCGCTCACGCAACTCGGCATCGACTATTCTCGGTTGGTATGCCACTATAGGTGCTCCTCGGTCAGAGCATAGCATGCATTCAGCACTTTGTGGGCGATATATCCAGCACATTGTGAGCGCTATAGCCCGCACTCTGTGGGCAATCTGTATCGCATATTGTGGGCGAGTTAGTCAGCACATAAGTAGCCGGACAACACGGGCGGAGGTCGAGCTATCAGAGGCCGAACTCGCCGTCGCTGAGGCGAGTTGGCCGCGGTCAGTGCCGAACGGGTCTATTTACTGGCGGTACTTGCGCTTGGCGGGGGATAAGTGTGCCCGTGCAGCCAGCCGCCACGTGTCGGGTCACCGTGCTTGAGCTTCGCCACCAGAGCCAGCGATGAACCCCTCCAACTCCTCGCGCAGCCTCAACAGCGACGCCCGGTGCACATACATCATGTGCCCCGCCTCATAGATGGGATGTTGAGGTTTTGGCGCTGCTCGGGCGTAAGGCCCATGTGCGCAAACGTGTACAGGGTGGCGTAGTACGGCGTCGCCAGGTCGTAGTAGCCGTTGGCAACGTGTACCTTGAGGAACTTGTTGACGCTCATGGCCTTCCTGAGCGTCTCGGCGACGTTAAGGTAACGGTTCTCGACGTCCTTGTAGCTCCAGCTCTGGTAGAGGTTCGCGAGGATCTCGTACGGCAGGTCGGACTGGTAGCCCAGCTCGCCGCGCACGTAATCGTTGAAGGTGGCGGTGTACAGGCCCTGGGTTGCCGACATGCTCGGGTCGAACTCGAAGCCCTCGCCGGCCGAGTCGCGATCGTTACCGGTGTACCGGCTGTCGATGCGGCCAACGGTGCGACCGTCGCTGCGCAGCAGTTCCTTGGTGAAGCGGAAGATTTCGATGCGCAGGTCAGTCGACTCGATGTACGCCAGGCTCAGGCCCGCGTAACGGGCTAGCTCCCCGACCACCGCGGACCGTTCCTCGGCAGGTAACTGGTCGCCGAGCAGCAGCGCCGGTGCGTAGCGCTGCAGAGCGAACGCCTCAACCCGCTCCAACAGCTCGGTAAGGGGCAGCGCCTGCAGCTCCTCGTCGAGCCTGCGGTGGTAGTGCGCCGTGGCCGCGTAGCTGGGCAGGAACAACAGCGGCGGTAGGTCGTTGCCCGGACCGAAGCGCGCGGTGCCGAAGTAGAGGATGGCCGACACCAGCATGAGACCGTTGAGGTAGAGCCCGTGCCGCTCCTGCAGGTGGCCGGCCAAGCCGGCGGCGCGGGTGGTGCCGTAGCTCTCGCCGGCAAGGAACTTGGGGCTGCGCCAGCGGCCGTAGCGGCCGGTGTAGAGCCGGATGAACGCACCGACGCTCTCCACGTCGGTGTCGACGCTGTGGAAGTCCTTCGCCTTGACGCCCTCGACGGGCCGGCTGTAGCCGGTACTGACTGGATCGATGAACACCAGGTCGGTCAGGTCGAGCAGCGACTCCTCGTTGGTTACGAGCCGGTAGGGAGGGGCCGTAGGGTAACCGTCGTCGTCAAGCTCGACCCGTTTGGGTCCGAAAAGCCCTAGATGCATCCACACCGACGACGATCCAGGGCCGCCGTTGAAGCTGTAGGTGATGGGTCGGGTGCCCTTGTCGACCACACCGTCCAGTTCGTAGGCAACGAAGAACACCTCGGCGCGCGGCTTGACGCCCTCGAACGTGCCGGCCTTCTCGCCCTCGGTGACCTTCTCGTGGGACAGCACCATGGTGCCGGCCGTGACGGTGTAGGCGACCTTCTTGCCGCGGATGGTCGTCTCGTGGTGGGTCACGACCAGATTGTCCTTGGGGGACCGGTTTGCAGCCGCTCCCGGGGCCGTCCCTCCGGCCGCGATCGCGGGTGCGTTTTCGCTATCAGCGGATCGTTCGGGATCGTTGGACACGGTTCTCCTTAGGCGCGGGTCGCTGGCCGTCACGGGGCCGGGCGACGGTTAGAGTGCTCGATCACCAGTCGCAGCGAAGGATAACGCTACGGATGGGCGGCCAGAGCTCAAGTTGCCTTAAGAACCACGAACGCGTCCACGATGCCTCAAGGTGGGCCAAGGCCAAGGGAAGGTGCTAGCGTGTCCTGTTCGGCTCACCGCCATCGCGGCGGCCGGATCTTGATCGATACCGCACCGCGGCCGCAAGCCGGCAGCCCCGTGGAGGACCCCGTAGTGACCAGAGTCAATCTCGAGCCAAGATTCACCATCACCGACGCCGATGAGCTGTACGGCATCCGGTCGTGGTCGACGGGTTACTTCTCGATCTCCGACAAGGGTCAACTGGTGGTCTCGCATCGCGGCGAACCCGGCGTGCCGATCGTCGACATGGTCGAGGCGTTGCGAAGCGAAGGGCACGATCTGCCGCTGGTCCTGCGCTTCCCTGACATCATCGAGGACCGTCTCGACCGCATCAACGACTCTTTCGCTCGCGCGATCCAAGAGGCCGGCTACCGGTCCCATTACCAGGGCGTGTACCCCATCAAGGTCAACCAGCGCCGCGTGGTGCTCGAGACCATCGCCGGCTACGGCGGCAGGTACCGCACTGGCCTTGAGGCGGGGAGCAAGGCCGAGTTGGCCCTGTGCCTCGCGCACGACACCCACGACGACGCCCTGCTGTGCTGTAACGGGTTCAAGGACGACGACTTCATCCGCCTGGCCCTGTGGGGGCGCAAGCTCGGCCGCAACGTGATAATCACGCTGGAGAAAGCGGGCGAGCTCGAGCGCGTCCTGCGCATCAGCCGCGAGATGAACGTCGAGCCGCTGCTCGGTGTGCGCTTCAAACTGCACGCCCGCGGCACCGGCCAGTGGGAGGCCTCGGGCGGCGACGACGCCAAGTTCGGCCTCACCGCGTCGGAGCTCATCCACGTCGCGCAACGCGTCAAGGAGGAGGGCCTCGAGCACGCCCTGGTGCTGCTTCATTGCCACGTTGGCAGCCAGCTCACCGACATCAGGAAGATCCGCGCCGCCATCCGCGAGGCCGCCCAGGCCTACGTCGAACTCGCCGAGATGGGCGTCGGCGTGAAGTACCTCGACGTCGGCGGCGGTCTGGCGGTCGACTACGACGGCAGCAAGACCACCTACTACGTCTCGGCCAACTACAGCCTGCGCGAGTACGCCGACACCGTCGTCTACACCGTGATGGAGGCGTGCGAGGAGTGGAAGGTCGAGCACCCGGTGCTGGTCACCGAGTCGGGAAGGGCGCTCACCGCCCACCACTCGGTGCTCGTTGTGCCGGTAGTCGACGCGATCGGACCGACCCGCCTGCCGGTCTCGCTGCCGCCGTTGGAGGGAGAGGTTCACGCCCTCGTGCGCGACATGCGCGACCTCGAAGGCACCATCAACGCCAAGACCTACCGCGAGGTGTTCAACGAGGCGGTAAGCAACAAGGAGACGATGCACAGCCTGTTCGACCTCGGCTACCTCAGCCTGCTGGAGAGGGCCCACTTCGAGCAGCTCTACAACCGCATCATGGCGCGCGTCGCCAAGGTCGTCGAAAGCCTCGATTACGTGCCTGAAGAGTTCGAGGCGCTGCCGCGCATGCTGGCCGACAAGTACGTCGTCAACTTCAGCGTCTTCCAGAGCCTTCCTGACCACTGGGCCATCAAGTCGCTGTTCCCGATCGCGCCGCTCACCCGCCTCAACGAGAGGCCGGGGCGCAACGCCACGCTCGTGGACATCACCTGCGACTCAGACGGCAAGATCGAGAGCTTCATCGACCTGCGCGACGTCAAGCGCACGCTGCCGGTCCACTACTTCACGCAGGGCGACGATTACTACCTCGGCATCTTCCTCACCGGCGCCTACCAAGACGTCCTTGCCAACGCCCACAACCTCTTCGGCCGTGTCAACGAGGCGCACGTGCGGCTTACCGAGGATGACCAGCCCGGCTACGAGTTCGAGCTCTACGTCGAGGGCCAGAAGGCCCGCCGGGTCATCCACAACATGGGCTACGAGACGCCCGACCTGCACGCCGCTGTGCAGGCGCAGGCCGAAGAGGTGCGCGCGACCGGCGGCATCTCCGACGCCGAGATCGCGGACTTCCTCGAGCTCTATGACCGCGAGTTGGTGGGCTACACCTACCTCGAAGCGGTGTGAGCCGCCTTGGCGGCGGCGGGAACGCGGGCCCAGCGCGCACCGCCGGCGGGAACGCGGGCCCGGCGCGCACCACCGGCGCTGACGCGTCGCGCGAGGATCGCCGCCTGCCCGACGGCCGGCGCCCGGTGGCGGGCGCGGTGCTGTTGCGCGCTGACGGAGCCGTGCTGTTACAGCACCGCGACGACGTCCCCGGCATCTCCCACCCGGGCCTATGGTCGCTGTTCGGAGGCGGCATCGAGCCGGGCGAGAGCCCGCTCGATGGGATGCTGCGGGAGATCTCCGAGGAGATCGGCGTCAGGCTAAGCGAGTTCCGGCCGCTGGTCGTGCTCGAGGGCGCAAGAACCGTCTTTCACGTCTACCTCGCTCGGCTCGAGCCGCCGCTTGAAGAACTGACGTTGAGCGAAGGGCAGGGCATGGCCTTCCTCGAGCCCGCGACCGCGTTGGCCGCGTACGACCTTGCCCCAGTAGCCCGGACGGCCCTCGAGATAACGAGCTCGCTGCTCGCCATGCGCCGGCTCGAAGGGCTCGACACGCCGTTCGACGGCTGGTCATAGAGCTACGCAGTACCGCTACCTCACCACCGCCGGGGCCTGCTCTCATGAGAGGCGCTTCTCACAAACTTCTCTAATGTGGCTCATGTTCTGCGCTCTAGATTGACTTTCAACGGCTAATCAAACCGAGGCTGTGACGAAGCGACAAGGGGAGGTCAACATGTCTTCAACTCCATCGTTCTCGCTTGCTATCCGTGGCTCGGCCAACGCTACGAGCACCGTGGTGCTTACTGTGCCGCTCATCGTCCTGTTCTTCTTCGGCCAGCGCTATTTCATCGAGGGGATAAGTACCAGCGGGACGAAGGGCTAGGCCGGCGCCGCAATCCTAGAAGCCAATGCGTCCACCGTCGTGGCCCACCTCGAGTGCCGAGAACCGCGCTCTCGCTTCGTCTATGGTCGACGCGTCAGCATCGAAGCCCGGCGGCAGGTGCACGAGGACGAGCTTGCCGACGCCGGCTTCGCGCGCCACCTCGGCGGCGTCGAGGGCGCTGGAGTGGCCAGGCGGCCCCCCGGCGGCCTCGTGCACCAGCAGGTCGGCGCCGCGGGCGAGCTCGGTTATCGCGGCCGAGCGCTCGGTGTCACCCGAGCAGACCAACACGCCGGCACCGCGCTTGTCGCGGAAGCGCAGGCCGACGACGGGCACCGCGTGGTCGCCGGGAGTGGCGCACACCGCCAGGTCGTCGGTCTCGAGCACCAGGCTGCCTTCGACGTGGTCGATCTCGTGATAGCGGATCTCGGGGTAGC
>DASROV010000043.1:0-2109 GCA_035646755.1 Trueperaceae bacterium
TACTTCCAGGGCCAGTTCGTCAGCAACTTCGCGGTCATGATGGCAGCAGCCGCGCTGGCGACGCTGCCGATGGTGATCGTGTTCAGCCTGGCGCAGCGGTACCTGGTGGAGGGGATAACCATGAGCGGACTCAAGCTGTGAGCGCGGCAAGCTCGGCCCGAGCCGTGCCCGCGGCCCGAGCCGTGCCCGCAAAGGAGATCAGATGCCGAAGGTAACCATTATCGGCGCTGGCAGCGCCGTCTTCGCCGCCGAGATCATGCGCGACGTGCTGGCCTCTCCTTACTTGCCGCGCGGCACGTTCGCACTCGTCGACATCGACGAGAGGCGGCTCGACGTCGCCACCAGGATGGCCGAGTGGCTGGTTCGCGCCACCGGACGAGACTGGCAAGTGGAGGCCTCGACCGACCGGGCCACGCTGCTGTCCGGCTCCGACTACGTGGTCAACTCCATCGAGGTGGCTGGCCCCGCCAACGTAAGACACGACTACGACATCCCCCTTAAGTACGGCGTCGATCAGTGCATCGGCGACACCAGCGGCCCCGGCGGCCTGTTCAAGGCGCTGCGGACCCTGCCGGTGTGGCTGGAGATCCTGCGCGACGTCGAGCGCCTGGCCCCGCGGGCGTTGGTGATGAACTACACCAACCCGATGTCGCTCACCGTGCTCACCGCGGCTCGAGCCTCGAGCGCGAAGGTCGTCGGCCTGTGCCACTCTGTGCAGCACACCACGCACCAGCTCGCCGATTACCTCGACGTGCCGTACGAGGAGCTCGACTGGCAGGCGGCCGGCATCAACCACCTTGCCTGGGTAACCAGGCTCGAGCGCGACGGCCGTGACCTCTACCCGCTCCTCAAGCAGCGCCTGGCCGACGTGCCTGGGCTCTACGACCGCGACCCTGTGCGCTTCGAGATGATGCGGGAGCTGGGCGCCTTCGTCACCGAGTCAAGCGGCCACACCTCGGAGTACACCGCCTACTTCCGCAAGCGGCCCGACCTTATCGAGCGCTACATGCGCCCCGGCTACCTAGGCGAGAGCGGCTTCTACGCCAACAACTGGCCGCGCTGGCGGCAGGAGGCGCTCGACGAGCTCGAGCGGACAATCGCCGGCCAGTCCGAGCACTCCCTCGAGCGCGGGCCGGAGTACGCCTCGCGCATAATCGACGCGGTCGAGACGGGCCGGCCGACGGTGATCTACGGCAACGTGCTCAACACCGGCCTCATCGACAACCTGCCGAGCGACGGGGTGGTCGAGGTGGCCTGCCTCGTCGACCGCAAGGGCGTCCAACCCACGCACTTCGGCCCGTTGCCGACCCAACTCGCCAACCTCGACAGGCAGCACATGGCCTTCCACGACCTCGTCGCCACGGCGGTCATCGAGGAGGACCGCGAGGCGGCCGTCCACGCCCTGATGACCGACCCGCTTACCGCGGCCGTGTGCTCGTTGGCCGAGATCCGCGCACTGTTCGACGAGATGGCCCTCGCCCAGAAAGAGCACCTGCCGGCCTTCCTCAACCCCGGGGCCGCTGAACCGCGCGCGGCCCGAGCGTCCGCCGTATAGACGTGAGCACGCAGCCGCTCGACGGCCTAGGCGCGAGCGCGCAGCCCCTCGACCTGCTGGTAGTGGGCGACGTCAACCCTGACCTCATAGTGCGCGCCGAGGACGCGCGGCCGGTCTTCGGTCAGGCGGAGACGCTGGTCGACAGCGCGACGCTTACCATCGGCTCGTCGGCGGCCATCGTGGCCTGCGGTGCGGCCCGCCTCGGGCTAAGGACCGCGCTCATCGGCAAGGTGGGCGACGACCTGTTCGGCCGCTTCATGTTGGAGGAGCTGCGTGGTCGCGGGGTCGACACCGGCGGCTGCGTCGTCAGCGAGCGCAGCGCGACCGGCATCAGCGTGATCCTCACGCAACCTCACGACCGCGCCATCCTCACCTACCGCGGCGCGCTAGCCGAGCTCCGCTATGACGACATCGACAAGACCTACCTGCAGCGCGCGCGTCACCTTCACGTGAGCAGCCTGTTCCTGCTCGACGGCCTGCGCGGCGACCTGCCGCGCCTCTTCTTAGATGCCAAGAGCCTTGGCCTTAGCACCTCGCTCGACACCAACTGGGAC
>DASROV010000044.1:0-2517 GCA_035646755.1 Trueperaceae bacterium
GCGATCTGGATGAGCATCGTGTTGTTGATGATGCTCGACTCCATCGCCGACAGCTTCCGCAAAGTCATGTTCCAGAGCGTGAACGCGAAAGCGGTGTTCACCGCCGCCAGCCAGCCGACGATCAGCCAGCCGCGCAGCGACAGCTCAGGCGGGCCCTGCAGACCGACGCCCGCCCCGAGTAGGGCCAGCGAGCCGGCGCCCATGCTCACCAATGTCACGGCAACCGCGGGCAGCGTCGCACCGCGGTTCACGTAACGCCCTAGCACGGCGGCGGCGGCGTTGGCCAGCAGCCCCACGACCGCGATGATCAGCCCCACGACCTGGCTTGCCGGGAAGGCGGCGGGGTAGAGGAAGGTAGCGGCGCCGACAAGGAACAGCAGCACGCCAAGCCTCTGTAGCGGCGATGGGCGCTCGGACAGCAGGGCCATGCCGAGGAACGCCACCACTACCGGCGAGAACGACAGGACCAGGCTGGTCGTCTGTGCGGACAACCGGTCGAGCGCCAGGAACTGCGCCCCCTGGGTGAGCGTGTACATAACTAGTCCGAGCAGGAGCAGCATCGCCCACTCGCGCCGCGACAGGCGCGCGATGGCGCTGCGCAGCTCGGCGCGAAGCAGCAGGGGGGTGAGCAGCAGGAACGCCAAGCCGTAGCGCAGGCCGGCGAAGGTGAGGGCCGGGATCTCCTCGAGCCCGATCTTGATGAGGACCCACGACGTCGACCACAGGAAGGTGACGAACAGGGCTTGCAGGACGGCGCGGACATGCGGGGACACGGCGACTACCTCCAGAGATTGACGGCCGCGCGAACTCAGTCTAGCAACGCTCGCACCCCGGTCGCCGCGGCCCGTGGCGTCGCTCTCGAACAGGGCCCGTGACCTCAGTAACCGGCTCTAGCAAGCGCCGGCCAACTCAGGTCGTATAATTCTCCTCCGGAAACGAGGGCCGCCGCAGCCCATTCTTCAAACCCGGCGGTTCGACGCAGAGGTGATACGTGCCCAAAGAACCGATTCACATGACCGCCAAGGGACTCGAGAAGATCAAGGAAGAGCTCCGCTACCTCAAGGAAGAGAAGCGCCAGGAGCTATCGGACTACATGGGCGCGGCCCTGGCCGACGGTGACCTGCGCGAGAGCGCGGCCTACGACGAAGCGCGTCTGCTGCAGAGCGCCAACGAAGTGCGCATCGCCGACCTAGAGGAGCTCGTCCACCGGGCCGTCGTCGTCGAGCACGACGAGTCCGAAGCCGCGGTGGCCAACCTCGGCGCCAGCCTCGAGCTCGAAGACGAAGCGGGCTCGCGCGAGGTCTTCTACCTGGTCGGCACGCACGAGGCCGACATCCTCGAGAACCGCATCTCCGACGACTCGAAGTTCGGCCAGTCGCTGCTCGGCAAGCGCGCCGGCGACAGCATCGTGTTGCCTGCCGCCGCCGGCAAGTCGGTGTTCAAGGTGGTCTCAGTAAGTTACGACTGAGGGCATTTAGGGCCGCTCAGTTGCCGTCACCGTCCGGATCGGTGGTCTCCGGTTCGTCGGTCGCCGGCGCCGGCTCGGTTGCCGGCATGGAAGCGGGCTGCGCCGCCATCTGGTCGCGGGCGTCGTTAAGCAACGCCATCGCCTCCGCTACCTCTTGCAGGGCGGCGTTCACGTCCTCCTCGGCGCCTTCAACGTCAGCCAGGTTTCTGAGCCGCTCCTCGATAGCGGCGAGGCGCGCCTCCAGTTCGTTGATGCTGTCACGAAGCCAGGTCCGGTCCGTCGCGATCGCCGGCGCCACCGCGCCAGGGGCCGCGGGCGTTACCGCCGTGGTGGAAGCTACCGGGTTCGGCGCCACTATCACCTCGAGGGGAACCTCCTCGACCGGCGTGCCGATCAAGAGCAGCGTGTTGCTGGTGCCGCCCTCGAGTTGCTGGTCGGAGAGGTCGAGGATCGCGGCCTCGGAACCGGCCACGCGAAGCTCCAGGGTGCCGGCGTCGGCCGGGATCGCCTCGAAACCGCTGACGTCACCGTAGCCGACGTTGAGCACGACGTCCACGTCATCGTCGCGCACCAGCACGAGGTCTACGGCCTCGGTCCCGGGCGCCGCATGAACGATGCGAACCTCGGCCTCACCTTCAGCAACGCCGAACTGCGTGAGGTCGCTCATCACCATTGCGCGGAGGGTGAACCTGTCGTCGTCAGCGGTGAAAAGCCCGCTCAGCCACTCGAAGAACCCGCCCTCATCGGCCGCGCCCTCATCGGGCGGCACGACGCCCATAAGCATGATCGTATAGTACTCACCGGCGAACGTGTCCAATGCATCGGCCGGGACTTCGATGGCGCCGGCGTCCTCGCCTTCGACGGCCGCGAGGTTGACCGACACTTCGTAGTCGCCGGGCGCTATCGCCACGTAGTCGCTCATGTCGCCGTAGGCGATCCGGCGAACTGCTCGATCTCCACGGCTTCGGCGTCGCCGTTGACGAGCGTTACAGCACCCACCTCGGCGTTCGGCGCGGCGTGCAGAAAACGCACCATGGTCTCCGTGGTTT
>DASROV010000045.1:0-5749 GCA_035646755.1 Trueperaceae bacterium
CAGTCGCGCGTTGGCGTCTCGGTGCGCGGCAAGGGCGGGCAAGGGATGATCGTCGGCGACGTCGCCAACCAGCTGCGGGTGATCCGCTTCAAGGTTGACGAGCCGATCGAGGTCGGTGACCTCGTCGAGACCTCAAGTTACGGCGGCCTCTTCCCGAGCGGGGTGCTCGTCGGCGAGGTAATCGAGGTGCTGCCGCCCGACCCCAACGAGATCAGGCGCAGCTTCCTCGTCCGTCCGAGCGCGGAGCTGGCGACGCTGCGCGAGGTAGTGCTGCTGACCCCGCAATGAGTTTCAGCCGCTGCCGGCTGAGGTAGGCGCCACCAAGCGCGCTGCTCGCCTCAGCATCACGACCCAGTGACGAAGCTGACGAGCCGCCCCGGCACGACGATCTCGCGCTTCACCTCCACACCCATGAGATAGCGAGCGACGTTCTCGTCGCTACGCGCCAGCTCGAGCAACGTCGCCTTGTCCGCGTCGGTCGGCGCCTCGATCTGCCCACGCACCTTGCCGTTCACTTGGACGGCCATCGTCACGGTGTTCGCGACCAGCGCCGCGGGGTCGTGGCTCGGCCAGCGCTGCAGGTGCACCGAGCCGTCGAAGCCGCTGCGCTGCCACAGCTCCTCGGTGATGTGCGGCGCGATGGGGGCGAGGAGCAGCAGCAGCGAACGCACGGCCTCTGTCCAGGCGTCGGGGAACGCCGCGCACTCGGGCCGGGCCTTGTACATGGCGTTCACGAGCGTCATCAGCTCGGCGACGGCGGTGTTGAAGCGGAAGCCTTCGAGGTCCTCGGTGACCTCCTTTATCGCCTGGTGCACGGCGCGGTCGAGCGTCCGCGCGCTGGCGGCGTGACGGTCGGCGCTCGCCTGGCCGGGACCTGAGCCGCCGCCGGCGCCTGCCTGCCCGGCGCCGCCGGCGCCCGCCTGCTCGGCGCCGCCGCGGCCGTTGCTGCCTTCAACCAACGCCCAGACGCGGTTCATGAAGCGCGAGACGCCTTCGATGCCCTGGAAGTTCCAGGGGCCGCCCTGGTCCCACGGGCCGATGAACATCAGGTAGGCGCGCACTGTGTCGGCGCCGTACTCGGCCACCAGCGGGTCGGGGTTGACGACGTTGCCGCGTGACTTTGACATCTTCTCGTTGTCCTCGCCGAGGATGATGCCCTGGTTGCGGAGGCGCTTGAACGGCTCACCGGCGTTCACCAGGCCCATGTCGCGCAGGACCTTGGTGAAGAAGCGGGCGTAGAGCAGGTGCAAGATCGCGTGCTCGATGCCGCCGGTGTAGATGTCGACCGGGGTCCAGAGCTCGGCCATGGCGCGGTCGAGCGGCCGCTCGGCGTCGTGCGGGCTGAGGTAGCGGAACCAGTACCACGACGAGTCGACGAACGTGTCGAGGGTGTCGGTCTCGCGCCTTGCCGCACCGCCGCAGTTGGGGCAGGTGGCGTGCATGAACGCCGGGTGCGACTTAAGTGGCGACTCACCGGTAGGCATGAACGCGACGTCGGTGGGCAGCTCGACCGGCAGGTTCTCCTCGCGCTCGGGGACGATGCCGCACTCGTCGCAGTAGAGGACCGGGATGGGCGTGCCCCAGTAACGCTGCCGCGAGACCAGCCAGTCGCGCAATCGGTACGTCACCTGCTCGCGGCCGGCGCCGAGGCTCTCGAGGTGGTTGATAGCAGCGGCGATGGCGGGGCTGGCGCGCCCCTTCTCGCCGTTGTGCCTGAGGCCGTCGAGTGGGCCTGAATTGATCAACGTGCCGGGCCCGCTCCAGGCCTCGCTACGGGCGCCGGCGGCGGCCTCGCTCACGCCTTCGGGAAGGACCACAGGCACGATGTCGAGGCCGAAGGCGGTGGCGAACTCGAAGTCGCGCTGGTCGCCGTACGGCACGGCCATTATCGCGCCGGTGCCGTAGCCCATGAGCACGTAGTCGGCGATCCAGATGGGGATCCTCGCCCCGTTGACGGGGTTGACGGCGAATGCACCTATTAACTCACCCGACTTCTCGCGGGTCTCCGTCTGGCGGTCGAGCTCGGTCATGTGGCCGGCGCGCTCGACGTAGGCCTCGACGGCCGCCTTGCGGTCGGCAGCGGTGAGCTTCGCGACGAGCGGGTGCTCGGGCGCAAGCACCATGAAGGTAGCGCCCCAGAGCGTGTCGGGTCGCGTGGTGAAGACCACGATCTCGTCGGCCGTGCCCTCCGCCTTGAACGTGACCTCGGCGCCCTCGGAGCGGCCGATCCAGTTGGTCTGCATGAGGCGGACGCGGTCCGGCCACTCAACGCCGCTGAAGTCGAGCAGTTCGTCGGCGTAGTCGGTGATCCTGAAGTGCCACTGCGGCATCAGGCGCCGCTCGATGAGCGCGCCGGAGCGGTCGCCGCGGCCGTCTATCACCTGCTCGTTCGCCAGAACCGTCTGGTCGACAGGGTCCCAGTTGACATACGACTCCTTGCGGTAGGCAAGGCCCTTCTCGAGCATCTTCAGGAACAGCCACTGGTTCCAGCGGTAGTACTCGGGGTCGCAGGTGACGATCTTCTTCGACCAATCGAACATCGCGCCCATCTGGGCGAACTGCTGCTCCATGCGTTCGATGCGCTGATAGGTGAGCGTCGCGGGGTGCACGTCCTCACCCGCCCGTGCGGCTCTTATCGCTGCGTTCTCGGCCGGCAGCCCGAACGCGTCGAACCCCATCGGGAACAGCACGTTGTGGCCGCGCATGCGCAGGAAGCGGGCGGCGGCGTCGGCCGGGACCTCGGCGTACCAGTGCCCGACGTGCAGGTCGCCCGACGGGTAGGGGTACATCGTCAGGAAGTAGAACTTGTTCTCGGCGGCGCTGAGGTCGGTCCGGTAGATGCCGTCCTCACGCCAGCGTCGCTGCCACTTGCCCTCGATCTCACCGGGCCGGTAGCGGACGCCGGTGCCGGTGCCGTCGCCGGTGCCGACCGCCTTGTTCTCACTGAGTGTCTCGGTCATCTTGGTTCCTCCAGGTACTTGGTGGTTTGGTGCTGCAGTGCGCCGACAGTTGCCGCTAGGCATGAAAAAACCCCGGCAGGGAGCCGGGGCAGCCGTTCGCCATGCGCGCTCACGCAGGCAGACCGGGCGGCCCCGCTGGCGGTAGTAGTCGTGTACCCGGAGCGATCTCGCGAGCGAGGCACACCGAGGCCTGGCACAGTGCCGTTCCCATGTCGCGCATCGTAGGCCCGGGCGCGTGGCAAGTCAACAAGCCCGTGGTGGTCGCGCGACACCGCGGCGGCGGTCGGCGAGCGGTCGGTCACGCGGTAGACTCGCTCATCCCGGCATGGACGCGCGGGCGGCGCTTAACGGGCTTCGCACGCGGTAGGTCCATGCGCTTTGGAGGCGGACATGGAGTTCGATCTCATCGTCATCGGCTCGGGGCCGGGCGGCTACCACGCCGCGATCCGAGCCGCCCAGTTGGGCCTCAACGTCGCCTGCGTCGAGAAGGAGTACGTCGGCGGAGTCTGTCTCAACGTCGGCTGCATCCCGACCAAGGCCCTCCTGCACGTCGCCGCCGAGATCCGCAACGGCAAGGACGCGGAGGCCATCGGCGTGAAGTTCGCCGAGCCGACGATCGACCTCAAGGCCGTCACCAGCTTCAAGGACCAGGTCGTCAAGAAGATGACTGGCGGCGTCGGCATGCTGTTCAAGGGCAACAAGGTCAAGCTTCTCGAGGGCACGGCGAGCTTCGTCGACGACAAGACGGTTCAAGTCGGCGACGAGAAACACAGCGCCAAGGCGTTCGTCGTCGCGACAGGCTCGAGCCCGGTGGTGATCCCCGGCTTCGAGTTGGAAGATGGCCGCATCATCGACTCGACCGGCGCGCTGGAGTTGGGCAGTGAAGTGCCAGGCAGGATGCTGGTGATCGGCGCCGGAGCCATCGGCCTGGAGTTCGCGGACGTCTATCAGGCGCTCGGCAGCAAGGTGACGGTCGTCGAGCTCCTCGAGCAGATCGCCCCGGCCGCCGACCCGGACGCCGCCAAGGAGTTGCGCAAGGCGCTCGAGGCGCACGGCATCGAGTTCCACACCGGCACCACGGTCGTCTCGCAGAAGAGCGGCAAGAAGGGCACCGACGTCGAGCTGCAGGCGCCCGGTGGGGAGGCCACGACCGTCCAGGTCGACCGCGTCCTCGTCGCCGTCGGCCGTCGCCCCAACGGGCGCGGCCTCGGCCTCGAGGAGATCGGCGTCGAGCTAGACGAGCGCGGCTACGTCAAGGTCGTCAACGAGCACATGCAGACCACGCTGCCGCACGTCTACGCCATCGGTGACGTCGCGCGGGCGCCGTTACTGGCGCACAAGGCGATGAAGGAGGGGCTGGTGGCGGCCGAACACGCCGCCGGGCAACCGAGCGCCTACGACACCGTGGTGCCCTCGGTGATCTACACCTCACCCGAGCTGGCCAGCGTCGGCATGACCGAGAAGGAGGCCGAGGAGGCCGGACACCGTGTGCGCATCGGCCGCTTCCCGCTGTCGGCCTCTGGCCGCGCGGCGAGCCTCGGCGTCGACAGCGGCCTGGTGAAGCTCATCGGCGACGCCGAGACCGACCTGCTGCTTGGTTGCCACATCGTCGCGCCCAACGCCGGCGAGCTCATCGCCGAGGCCACGCTGGCGATCGAGATGGGCGCCACGCTCGAGGACCTCGCCCTCACCCAGCACGCGCACCCGACGCTCTCCGAGGGGCTCATGGAGGCCGCCGAGCACGCCCACGGCCGCGCCATCCACATAGCGAACCGCAGGCGTTAGAGGCGTAGCTGGCCGGCCACGCAGGAGCGCCCCACGCTCGGACAGCGTCTGCCTAGAACCCCTGTTCAGGTGGTGTAGTCGGCATTAATGCGCACGTAGTCGGCGCTTAGGTCACAACCCCAGGCCTCGCCGACCTCGTCGCCGGCCTGGAGCCCCACCTCGATCGTCACCTCCTGCTGCTGCAGCAGGCGCGAGACGTAGGTGGGGTCGAAGCCGAGCGGGGCCCCTTGGTAGAGCAAGGCCCCTTGCATCGCGATGGTCACGTTGGCGAGGTCGCAGACGGCTCCCGAACGCCCCAGGGCGGCCAGGATGCGGCCCCAATTGGGGTCGGCGCCGTGTACCGCCGACTTCACCAGCATGCTGCTGGCGATGGTCTTCGCCGCGGCGCGGGCCTCGGCCTCGCTGCGGCCGCCGTTGACGCGCACGGTGAGGAGCTTGGTCGCGCCTTCGCCGTCCCTGGCGACCTTCTTGGCCAGCCGCACGCACACGTCGGTGAGCGCCCGTTCGAACTCATCGAGGTCAGCGTCGACGTGCCTCGACGCGAGCACGATGGCCATGTCGTTGGTCGACGTGTCGCCGTCGACGGTCAACTGGTTGAAGCTGCGGTCGATGACGCGTGGCCACAGCTCGCGCAGCACCTCCTGCGGAAGCTTGGCGTCGGTCATCACGAACGCCAGCAGGGTGGCCATGTTGGGGTGGATCATGCCCGAGCCCTTGCACACGCCGACGATGCGGGCACCGCCGGAGAGGGTGGCGGCGACCTCCTTGCTGGCGGTGTCGGTGGTGAGGATGGCTTCGGCGAACGGCGACGACTCGTCGGCAAGCTGCCTGGTGGCCTCCGGCATGGCGGCGCTGAGGCGGTCAATCGGCAGCGGTTGGCCGATGACGCCGGTACTGGCGGTGAGCACGTCTTGAACACGGTCGAGCGCCAGGGCGGCGGCGGCGGCGCCCGCTAAGTCCTCGTTGTCCCAGGTGCCCGGCTCACCGGTCGCGCAGTTGGCGTT
>DASROV010000046.1:0-10369 GCA_035646755.1 Trueperaceae bacterium
GACATGGACAAGTCGCGGTCGCGGAACCTCACGCTCAAGCTCGACGCGTCCCTCTACAAGGCCATCAAGGTGATAGCCGCCAAGCGGGGCACATCGATCTCGGGCTTGGTGAGCGAGAAACTCGCTGAGATCGTGAATGAAGAGTCGGAATTCGCAGCCGCCAGGGCCGTTGCCCTCAGCTACCTCGACCGCGGTCTTGAACTTGGCACGTGCGGCCGTATCAGCTGGTCACGAGACGAGTTGCACTGACTACCCCTACATCGCCCCCGGCGCCGCCACTCCCAACAGGCCGAGCGCGTTGGCCAGCGTCTCCCTCACGCGGTCGACGAGCAAGAGCCGGGCCTCCTTGACTCCGCCGGCGGCGCGCAGAACCTGCGTGTCGGGTCGGCCGTTCTCGTCCTTGTGGTTGTAGTAGCTGTTCCAGGCGGTGGCCAGGTCGAGGGCGTACTGCGCCACCGCATGCGGCGCCAGGTCGTCGGCCGCGGCCTCCACCACCGGCGCATAGCGCGCCAGCTCCCGCGCCAGGCGCACCTCTAGCGGGCCGAGGGCCGAGAAGTCGGCGGCGTCGGCCACCTGCGCGATGTCTATGCCGGCGGCAGCGGCCGCGCGCAGGATCGAGCAGGCTCGCGCGTGCGCGTACTGCACGTACGGTGCCGAGTCGCCCTGTAGCGACAGCGCCTGCTCCCAGCGGAAGTCGATGATCTTGCGGGCCTCGCTCTTTAGCATCCCGAAGCGCAGCGCTCCGATGCCGACCGACCGCGCGACGTGCTCGATGTCGGCCAGATCAGGGTTCTTCTCTTCGACCACGGCCCTGGCGCGGCGCGTGGCCTCTTCGGTGACCTCGTCGACGGATAGCGTTATGCCCTTGCGGCCGCTCATCGCCTTGCCCTCGAGCGTCACTACCTCGTAGGCGAGGTGCTGGGAGTTCTCGTACGCCTGGCGGCCCTCGGGAGCGTCGGTGAGTGCGAGCGCGGTCTTCACTATCGTCTGCGGATGGCTCTGGCGCACGTCGATGACGTTGATGATCTCGTCGGCGTGCGCGAAGGTGCGGCCGTCGGGGTGCAGCTCACCTACCGGGCTGCTGCTGTAGAGCGGCTTGCCCGAGGCCTGTAGCGCAAAGCGCTCGAACGCCAAGCCCTCGAACAGGCCGACCTTCCAGAACTGGTAGCCGATGTCCTTGGCGACGTACATCGCGTTGCCGTCGGAGCGCACCAGCACGATGTGTGGTTCCTCCAAGCCGGGTAGGAACTCCGAGACGTCCATTACCAGGGCGCCGGCGTACTTGCCGTCGGTCGGCCGCGAGGTGTACTTGCTGGCCTCGAGTACCTCGAGGCCGCGGTCGAGGAAGCCGGCTTTCACCACGTCGGACTCCCACACCAGGAGGTCGTACTCGGCGCCGAGCGCGTTGAAGGTCGCCAGCTGCGAGCGCAGCACCCGCTCGACCTCGGGGCGCAGCTGCCCCCTCTCGAGCCGGTGCATGACCTCGGTTACGCCGCGCTCGATGGCCTCGGCGTCGTGCTCCTTGGCCTCGGTGAGGCGGACGTAGAGCTCCCCGAGCCAATGGTCGTACTTGCGCAGCGAGGCCGAGCCGTTGTCGCTCTCGTAGCGGGCGTTGAAGTAGGTGACCGCGAACAGGCTCTCGGCGGCCTGGCGCCCGGTGTCGTCGATGTAATTCTGCACCTCGACGTCGTGCCCGACCGCGGCCAGGATGCGCGCCGTGGCGTCGCCAAGGACGATGTTGCGCAGGTGCCCGACGTGCGCCTCCTTGTTGGGATTGACGCTGGTGTGCTCGACGATCACCTTGCGCCGCGTGCTCTTTGGCACCGCTGGGTCGAGCACCACGCCCCTCACGAAGCTGCCTACGTCGACCCGGAAGTTTATGTAGGCGCCGACCGCTTCAGCCGCGGCCACGCCCGCCGGCAGGCGCAACGCGGCGATGATGTCCTCGGCGATCTGATCGGGCGCCTTGCGCAGGCTGCGGGCCAGCGTGTAGGAGACCGGCGTGCCGTAGTCGCCGGGCTTGCCGGGCGGCACCGGCTGCACGTTGACCTCACCGGCGAAGCTGTCCCCGAGGAGGCTCTCGATGGCGGTGCGAACGGCGTTATCGAGGTCGGCGAGCACGTCCGGCATGACGCGACACCGTACCATGGGGGGTTATCATCCGCTCACTAGCTCGGGGCGCCGCTTGGTCTCTCAGCGTCCATCGAGCGGGCCCGGTAACCGCGACTCGCATTGAGTGGACGCTATGCAGTAAACTTGAGCCATGTTGACTCAAGTCCGACACTCGAGCGAAACGCGCGACAGCGAAGCGCCAGGCTCAAGCCACAGGAATTCACCCCGCGGACCCGCTCCGCGCTCGCTGGGCAGCACGAATCAGCCAACCCACCACGTAAGCTCCCGTTACCGGCACCACGCCGGAAGCGCGCCACTTTTCCGAAGCGACCCTTCAGATAGGGTAGGTAACTAATATGGCCGAGGCTCCCACCATCACCCCCGACTTCGAACACCCGATACCCGTCTGCCCGGTGCGCGGCTCCGTGCTGTACCCCACGATGGTCATGCCTATCGACGCGGGTCGGCCGATAAGCATCCGCGCGATCAACACAGCCCTCGACCGTGACCGCACCATCGTCATCGTCAGCCAGAAGGACCGCGAGGTGGAGGAGCCGGGTCCCGACGATCTCTTCAACACCGGCACCGCGTGCAACATCATGCGCATGAAGAAGAACCCCGACGGCAGCATCCAGATGCTGGTGCGGGCCTTCGCGCGCGTCAAGGTGACCGAGTACCTGCCGTCCGACGGGCTCATCGAGGCCATGGTCGAACCGGTCGAGGTTCCTGACGGCGAGTCGGTCGAGCTCGAAGCGACCTACCGGGAGCTGCGTGAGAAGTTCAAGGACCTCATCGAGAACGGCGGCCGCAACGTCCAGAACGAAGTCGCCCAGTTCGTGCTCAACCTCGAAGACGCTGGCCAGTTCGCCGACTACGTCGCCTATCACCTCGATTTCAAGCTGGCCGACAAGCAGGCCGTGCTCGAGGCCGAGAGCATCTCCGACCGCCTGCGCCGCGTGCTCATCCTCATCGACACTGAGATCGAGTTGCAGGAGACCCAGCGCCGCCTGCAGCGCGAGGTCAAGGACGAGATCGACCGCAATCAGCGCGAGTACTTCCTGCGCGAGCAGATAAAGGCGTTGCAGAAGGAGATCTCGGGCTCCGACGACGACGAGGACGAGATCGAGGCCTTCCGCGAGAAGCTCGAGGCCCTCGACCTTTCCGAAGCCACCATGAAGGAAGCGCAGCGTGAGCTCAACCGCCTCGCGCGCATGCACCCCGACTCGGCCGAGGCCTCGGTAATCCGCACCTACCTCACGACCATCACCGAGCTGCCCTGGAACACCCGCACCGACGACCGGCTCGACCTCGGTCAGGCCGAGGACATCCTCGACGAGGACCACTACGGCCTCGAGAAGGTAAAGGACCGCGTGCTCGAGTACCTGGCCGTGCGCAAGCTCAAGGCCGAGCGCGCCAACAAGGGCGAGCTCGACGCCTTCGAGGTCAACAAAGGCCCGATCCTGCTGTTCGCGGGGCCTCCCGGCGTCGGCAAGACCAGCATCGCGCAGTCGATCGCCAAGGCGCTCGGCCGCGAGTACGTGCGCATCAGCCTCGGCGGCGCGCGCGACGAGTCCGACATCCGTGGTCACCGGCGCACCTACATCGGCTCGATGCCGGGGCGCATCATCCAAGGCATCCGCCAAGCCGGCGCCAAGAACCCGGTGTTCCTGCTCGACGAGGTCGACAAGCTCGGCACCTCGTACCAGGGCGACCCCAGCTCCGCGCTACTCGAAGTCCTCGACCCAGCGCAGAACGCCAACTTCGTCGACCACTACCTCGGCGTGCCGTTCGACCTCTCCGAGGTGCTGTTCATCGCCACGGCGAACTACGCCCAGCAGATCCCCGAGGCGCTCTACGACCGCATGGAGGCCATCGAGTTCACCAGCTACATCGAGCAGGAGAAGCTCGAGATCGCCAAGCGCTGCCTGCTGCCGCGTCAGCTCATCGAGAACGGCCTCAAGCCGAACCAGGTGACGATCACCGACGGCGCCATCTCGCGCGTCATCACCTCCTACACCCGCGAGGCCGGCGTCCGTAACCTCGAGCGCCTCATCGGCACCCTGGCCCGCAAGGCCGCACGGCGCATCGCCGTTGGCGACGCCAAGCGTGTGCGCATCACCGAGCGCAGCCTCGAGCAGTACCTAGGCGTGCAGCGCTTCACCCCCGAGTCGGAGGCCGAGGACAACCTCGTCGGCGTCGCGACCGGCATGTACTACACGCCGGTCGGTGGCGACATCCTGTTCGTGGAGACCTCGGTAACGCCGGGCAAGGGCGGGCTGCTGCTCACCGGTCAACTCGGTGACGTCATGAAGGAGTCGGCTAGGGCGGCGCTCACCTACGCGAAGTCGAACGCCAAGCGCTTCGGCATCGAGCAGCGCAAGCTCGACGACAACGAGATACACATCCACGTGCCGTCAGGCGGCACGCCCAAGGAGGGCCCGAGCGCCGGCCTGGCCCTTGCCACTTCGCTGATAAGCGCGCTCACCGGCACGCCGGTGCGCAAGGACGTCGCGATGACGGGCGAGATCACCCTCCGCGGCCGGGTGCTGCCCATCGGCGGCCTCAAGGAGAAGATCCTGGGGGCGAAGCGCGCGGGCATCAAGCACATCATCTTCCCGGCCAAGAACATGGCCGACATGAAGGACGTGGCTACTCACCTGACGAAGTCGCTGCACGTTCACGACGTCGAGGACGTCGACCAAGCGCTCGACGTTGCGCTGGTCGGCGGCGTCGCGGCCCTCGAGTCGCGTGTGGACGACAGCGCGGGCAGCTCGGGCAAGGGTGGTACCAGCAAGCACAAGCCGAGCCAACGGCGTAGTAAGGCCGAGCCCGGCGTACGCGCCTAGGCTTACTCGACCGCAAAACATCACGCTCGCTCAACGCGGCGCGGCCGGCCTTGGTCGCGCCGCTTGCGTTGGCCGTTAGGGCACCCCGGACGGTCGTGAGCCGAGCGAGCCGTGCACACGGCCGCGGCATCCAGAGCGTCGCTGCCAGCTGAGTACGGTCCTCCCGAACCGTCAGCGCGCCGCCTGCTCGCGACCGCCTACGCTCGTGAGCGCCTTGATGCGCTCGGGGTCGTCACGCAGGGTGCCCGCGTCACCGTCATAGATCACGCGGCCGTCGTCCAGCACATACACGCGGTCGGCCACGGGGAGGGCGACGTGGGCGTTCTGCTCCACCAACAAGATCGACTCACCGGTACTCCGGAACCTCAAGAGCGTGTCCATCACCAGCTTGACGACCATCGGCGCCAGCCCCTGCGAAGGCTCGTCCAACACCAACAGCTTCGGGTTGAGCAGCAAGGCGCGGGCGATGGCCAGCATCTCTTGCTCCCCGCCCGACAGCTGCCTGCCGCCGTGGCGACGGCGCTCGTGCAGCCGCGGGAAGAGGCCATATACGCCGTCCAGATCCCAACTACCGGGACGCTTGCCGAGCGACAGCCGCAGGTTCTCCTCGACCGTCAGGTGCGGGAAGATGCGCCGTCCCTCCGGGACGTAGCCGACGCCTAGGGCAGCGATCTGATGCGGCGGGTAACGGGTGGCATCCTGGCCGAAGAGGGCCACGCGGCCACGTCGTGCGGGCGTGAGGCCCATGATGCTGCGCATGGTGGTGGTCTTGCCCGCGCCGTTGCGGCCGAGCACCAACACCAGCTCGCCGCGCCCCACCGTTAGGCTCACCCCGTGCAAGATGTGGCTCTTGCCGTAGTAGGTTTCGATCGCCGCCACCTCGAGCACCGTAGGTGGCGCCGCGGCCGGCGCGGTCACGCTGCTACCTCCGTGCCGAGGTACGCGGCCTGCACCCTCTCGTCGGCAGCGATCTCGTCCGGATCTCCCTCCGACAACACCTCGCCCAAGTGCATTACGGTGATGCGTTGGGCGATGCTGAACACCATGTTCATGTCGTGCTCGACGAACACGACGGTCATCGATTCGCGCTGCCAGAGGTCACGGATGAGGTCGATGGTGGTTTGCGTCTCCTCGTCGCTCATGCCGGCGGTCGGTTCGTCGAGCAACAGCAACTTGGCGTCCAGGGTGAGGGCAAGGCCGATCTCGACGAGACGCTGGTCGCCGTTGGCCAGCTCCCCCACCAGGCTATCCGCCTTGCTGCGCAGGTCCAACCGCTCGAGCGTCTCCTCAACCCGCGCCGCGACCAGCTGCTGCGAGTGGCGCCCGGGCCAGATGGAACGGCTCAGGCCCAGCGACGCTTCCACCCCCAGGCGCAGGTTCTCGTACACCGACAGCCCCCCGAAGACGTTGGGGACCTGGAACGTGCGGGACATGCCAAGCCCGATGCGCCGGTGCGCAGGCAGCTTGGTGATGGGTCTGCCATTGAAGGTCACGCTCCCCGCGTCCGGCCGGGTCACGCCGGTGATGAGGTTGAAGAACGTCGTCTTGCCGGCCCCGTTGGGGCCGATGATGGCGCGGATCTCCCCCTGCTCCACATTCATCGACACGTCCACGACCGCGGCCAGGCGCCCGAAGTTCTTCGAGAGGCCCTGGACCTCGAGCAGCGCGCTCACGATCGCCTCGTGAAGAAGCCCACCAGGCCCCCGCGGAAGAACAACACGAAGAGAACGAACAACGTACCCAGGTAGAACATCCAGTTGGCGGTGTAGCTACTGAGCACTTCCTGGAGCACGGTGTAGAAGGCCGCTCCCACCAAGGGGCCGTAGAAGCTTCTGACGCCGCCCAGGAAGGCCATCATGAGGATCTCGCCGGACGTCGTCCAGAACAGCATGTTGACCTGTGCGAAGTTGATGAGGAGCGCCAGCAGGGCACCCGCCAGACCCGTCAACCCACCTGAGATCACGAAGGAGAGCCACAGGTAACGCTCCACCGGCAACCCCAGGAAGCGCGCGCGCGCGACGTTCTCCCGCAGGGCGGTGAAGGAGCGCCCCAGAGGGGAGTGGATGATGCGGCGCATGACCACGACGGCGATGACGAAGCACGCCAGCACCACGTAGAAGTACGGCGTGCTGCCCATGAGGTCGATGTGCACCGGGCCAAGCTCGATGGGCTGGCGGCTGAAGCCGCGCAGGCCGTCGTCGCCTCCGGTGAGAGTGTTGAGCTGGAACGCCACGAAGTAGAAGAGTTGACCGAATGCGATGGTGAAGGTCGCGAAGTAGATGCCACGCAGGCGCGTTACAAAGAGCCCTAAGATCATCGCCCCCACCGTCGCAACCACCACCCCCATCAACAAGGCCAACAAGGTATTGGGAGCGATGTGTTTGAGAGTAAGGCCTGCCGCGTACGCTCCCAGCCCGAGGAAGGCAGCGTGTCCGAAGGAGAGGGCGCCAGTGTAGCCCAGCAGCAGGTTGAGCGACATCGCGGCCAAGCCCCACACGAGAATCGCGCTGCCGAGCGCGACGTAGCTGCCGACCGCCTGGAGGATGAAGGGCAACAGCAGCAGCAGGCCGAAGACCACCAGGTCGGCCCAACTTAGGTGCAGCCAGCCGAGGGCGCCGCCCTTGCTCGGGCCGGCCTTGGGCGAACGGGGCTCGCTCGGACCGGCTTTGCGCGGACCGGACTCGCTCGGGCCGGCGTTGCTCGGGTCGGTCACTCCAGGAACCCTTCCTGGCCGAACAGCCCGCGCGGTCGAATCAGCAGCATGACGGCCAACACCAGGAAGGCCGCGAACTGACTGATCTCAGGGAAGTACTGACCAGCGATAGCGGTCACGACCCCGATGAACAGTCCGCCCAGGAAGCTGCCGATGAGGCTGCCCAGCCCTCCGATGATGAGCGCGATGAAGCTGGGAAGCAGCAGGGTATTGCCCATGGTGGGGTTGAGCCCGAGCTGCCCGGCCGCCAGCACGCCCGCCAGGCCCGCCATGAACACGCCGAGTGCGAAGCTCAGGGAGTAGAGGCGCCCCACGTTGGTGCCGAGAGCGCTGAGGGTCTCGCGGTCCTGGACGGCGGCTCGGATGTACAAGCCCAAGCGCGTGCGTGACAAGAACAGGTAGAGGAGTAACCCGGCTGTCAGCGCGACCACGATGATGAACGCCCGGTACTTGGTGATGAAGAAAAACGATGTACCCGGGAACAGCGAGCTGGCGAGCACGTCAGGGATGCGGAAGGGCAAACCGATCGACCCCCAGATCATGCGCACCAGCTGCTCGATAACCAGCGCCAAACCGAAGGTGAGCAGCAGGCTATCGAGTGGGTCGCGCGTGTACAGCGGTCGGATAATGAAGCGCTCGGCTACGAAACCGATAATCGCCAACAGGACGGGCCCGAGCACGAGGGCGCCCCAGAAGCCCACTACCGAGCTGATGGTGAGCGCGAGGTAGGCGCCCAGGACGAGGAAGCCGCCGTGCGCGAGGTTGATGACCCGAGTAAGGCTCAGGATCAACGACAACCCCAGCGCCATGAGCGCGTAGAACATCCCGAGGATGAGGCCGTTGATGACCTGCAGGACCAGCAGTTCCATGTAGGGGCGACCACGCCCGGGCGGGTGGTGACCGGGCGTTACCCGCCCACCACCCGGTAGCTAGAGGGCGTCAGCCGGGGTAACTGATGGTGCAGCCGGTTTCGCTCACGGGCAGGGCGCTCTCGGAAGCCGGGACGGTACGCTCCACCTGGAAGATGTCGTCGGGCTCGTCGCCCTGGCGAACTTCACCGACGTAAACGTTGTCCATGAGCTGGTGGTCGCCGGCGCGGTAGCTCAGCGTGCCCGGCTGCAGACCGATCTCGGGCGGCAGGGTCAGCCCCTCCAGGGCCTTCGCCACCGCGACCGAATCGAGGCTCCCGGCCGCTTCCGCGGCCAGCGCGATGCTGTGGATAGCGACGTATCCGAACCAGCTACGTGCCGTGGGGTTGGCGTTGTAGAGGCCGTTGTAGCGCTCGACGAAGTCGGCAACCTCCGGCACGTCGGGCTGGCGGTAGTACCACTCGAAGGTCCACCAGCCGATGCGCGCCGTCTCCGGCAACGCAACGATGTTCTCCCACTCCTGAAGACCGCCAGCTACGGCCATCTCCTTGTCCAGGCCGAACTGCGTGATCTGCGTCAGGATGGCGATGGCGTCCTCCCCGGCTTGGAAGACCAGGAACACGTCGGGCTTGGCCTGTGCCACCTTCAGCAGCACCGCCGAGTAGTCGTTCGTGCCCAAGGGAAGCCTGTCGGCGCCGACGATAGTGCCTCCCAGCTCGGCGTTCACGCGCGTGAAGGCTTCCTGCAGCGACCAGCCGTAGGCGTAGTCTGGCGTGGTGATGTACCAGTTCTTGCCGAACTTGTCGGCCAGCACTTGCCCGATGGCGTTGGCCTCCATGTTGCCGTTGGTGGGGATGCGGAACGTGTTCCATTTGCAGTCCGAGCCGGTGATGGAATCGGCATGCCCGCCGCTGACGATGTGCAGCCTGCCGAACTGGTTTGCCACCTGACTCAGCGCCAGCGACACACCGGATGAGACCGCGCCAACTGAGTAGTTGACATTGTCGCGTTCGATCAGCTTGCGAAGCTTCTGCACGCCGACGTCCGTCGTGCTGGTGTCGTCCTCGACAAGCAGCTCGAGCGGTTGGCCGAGGATGCCACCAGCGGCGTTAATCTCGTCCGTGGCCATCTCGCCACCGCGTATCTCGTTTTCGCCCAGGGCGGCGTATACGCCTGAGAGGGACGTCACGAAGCCGATCTTCACGCCTTCGCCGGCTTGCGCCTGAGTGAAACGGAACAGGCCGTTGGTGGCGGCGAGCGCCGCCGCTCCGGCTCCGAGTTTGATGACGTCCCGACGGCTAGCTCTTGCTTTTCATCTCGCTCCTCCTTGGGGCTCCATGGCTAGGCTTCCATGACGATGATCGCCCGACCGACGATCTCGCCCGCGTTCAGCGCTTGGTACGCGTCCTCCGCCTCCTCCAACGGGTACCGGCGCGTGATGGGGGCGCGCACGTCGACCAGCCCCTGCTTCGCCAACGACACGACGGCGGGCATGTCGGTGCGCGTGCGCCCTCCGTACGAGCCGGTCACGGCGATCTTCCGGCGCACCAGACGGGTGATCTCGATGGGTGCCGTGACACCCGCCGGGGCGATGCCCACCATCACGGCGCGCCCACCGTCGCGCACCGAGTCGAGTGCCGAAGCGAAGGTCTCAGGCCGACCCAAGGCCTCGAACGACACGTCCACGCCGCGCCCTCCCGTGATGGCGCGGATCCGCTCGACCGCGTTCTCCTTCCTGGAGTTCACGACGTGTGTGGCGCCGAGGCCACGGGCGGCCTCCAGCTTGGCGTCGCTCACGTCGACCGCGATGATGGGCATCGCTCCGAAGG
>DASROV010000047.1:0-3766 GCA_035646755.1 Trueperaceae bacterium
TGTTGGTCAGGTCCACGAGGATCGACTAGCGAGCAGGACCGGCCTTGACGGCCTCGATCGCCAGCGCGAAGTGCTCCATCATCGCCGCCGCTGCCGACTCAGGGTCGCGAGCTTCCAGGGCGTCGAAGATCTTCACGTGGACGTCTTGTATCGCGCGCAGGCTTAGTTGCGAGCCGCGCGCCTCGAGGCCCGAGGCGATGGTCTGGCGGGTCGATGACCGCAGGGCGCCGATGAGGTGAAGCAACACCTCGTTGCCGCTCAGCTTGGTGAGCGCAAGGTGGAAGTCGACGTCGGCGTCGACGAACGCTTCCTGGTCTTCAGCGGTGAGCGCCGCGTCCATCCGCTCGAGGTGCTCGCGCACCTCCGCCAGGCCACCGCTATCGAGGTTGCGGGCGGCGAGGCGGATGCCGTACGTCTCCAGCGCCTCGCGGACCTCGAGCAGCTCGGCGACCGCTCCGTGGTTGAGCCGCAGCGCGTTGGCGAAGAAGTTGTCGAGCACTTGGCCCGAAAGCGGCGCGACCCGCGAGCGCCTACCTGGATCGGCGACGATAAGCCCGAGAGCAGCGGCAGCGCTCAACCCCTCGCGAATGACCGTGCGGCTCACGCCGAACATCTCGGCGAAGTCGGCTTCGGTCGGAAGCTCGTCACCGGGTTGGAGGCCGTGCTCTTCGACGTAGCGGATCAGGTGATGGCTTACCTGCTCGGTCAGGCTGGCGCGTTGGACCTTGTAGCTGCTCGCCATCACATGACCTTGAACCTGTCGAACGCGGCCTTGACGGACATGCCGGCGCTGAGGGCCTCGCGCACGTCGGACTCGGTGCCTACCTTGCCGAGAGCCTCGCTCACTACCGTGGCCTCGGCGTCGCGGGGAACGACGAGCACCCCGTCGCTGTCGGCGACGATGAGGTCGCCCGGACTAACGGTCACTCCAGCGATCTCTATTGCTGTCCGGTAATCGAGTACACGGCCGCGGACGCCCTGGTCCTGGCCGTAGCCGCCCATCGAGTAGACGGGGAAGTCTCCGGCTGCAAGGGCCGCGGTGTCGCGGTGATAGCCGTGCAGGACAGCGCCCTTGGCGCCGCGGGCTGCAGCCGCTATGGACATCAGCTCGCCGAAGAAGGCGTAGGTACGTGAGCCGCCGGCAGCGACGTAGATCTCGCCGGACTTAAGGTCGTCGAGGGCTTCGAACATCTTGCCGAACGGGTCGCTGAAGTCGAACACGTCGGCTTCCAGTACCGGCATGGCGCGGCCTACGACCACGCCGTACGCTTTCAACTGCCGCACCTGCGGTGGCAAGAACTGGTGGCGGTGACCGAGGCGATCGAGTATGTCGCCCAGTACAGCCGTGTACAGGCGGCCGCTGACGAGGGAGAAGAGCTCGTCATCGGAAGACCAACTGGACACGGTTCAAACCTCCCCAAGGCTGGGCGTCGAGGACGCCCGCGCGAGACGGCGTGTTGCTACGGCGCTTAGCTGCCTACAATTTAGCATGGTGTCTGAGGTCATACAATATTACAATGCCTACACTGCCCGACCGTTAGGAGCGAAAGATATGCCTGAGAACAGGGCCTTGACGCAGGGGCGTCGCCGCGAGCTCGTCACCGTTTACCGCGATGGGTTGCTCAACGATACCTTGCCGTTCTGGGCCCGCCACGCCGTCGACCGCGAGCACGGGGGCTTCCAGTTCTGCCTTGACCGTGATGGCTCGGTGCTCGACACCGACAAGGGCATGTGGCAACACGGGCGCTTCGTATGGCTGCTATCGACGCTCCTCGACGAGGTCGAACCGCGCGACGAGTGGCTCGACTTGGCCACGCACGGGCTTAAATTCATCCGCGAACACGGGTTCGACAGCGATGGCCGCGCCTTCTTCCAAGTGACTCGCGACGGCCGCCCCCTGGTGAAGCGCCGCTACGTGTTCACCGAGACGTTCCACGCCGTCGCGTTCGCCGCATACGCCAAGGCAACTGGTGACGAGCGGGCGCGTGACGAGGCGATGGCGCTCTTCTCGCTGCTGCGCCGGTACCTCGCCACGCCCGGCCTGTTGCAGCCGAAGGTCGACCCCGTTGCGCGCCCGATGAAAGGCCTGGTCGTCCCCATGATCCTTATCGCGACCGCACAGGTGCTGCGCGCGGTCGCGCCAGACCCAACGGAGTTCGACGCGGTCATCGACGAGTGCATCGCCGAGATCGAACGGGACTTCGTAAAGGAGGAGTTCCGGGCGGTCCTCGAGACCGTTGGACCGAACGGCGAGTTCCTCGACCACTTCCAAGGCAGGACGCTGTGCCCGGGTCACGCCATCGAGGCCAGCTGGTTCATCCTTCGAGAGGCGGTGCATCGGGGAGGAGACAAGCGGCTGATCGGGCTAGGGACGAAGATACTCGACTGGATGTTCGACTGGGGTTGGGACGAGGTGCACGGCGGCATCCTCTACTACCGCGACGTGAAGAACCTGCCGAGCAGCGAGTACTGGCACGACATGAAGTTCTGGTGGCCGCACAACGAGACGCTAATCGCGGCGCTATACGCCTACCGGCTGACGCTTGACGCCAAGTACATGCGGCTCCATGACCGCGTCCACGAGTGGGCGTATGGACACTTCCCGGACCCCGAGCACGGCGAGTGGTACGGCTACTTGCACCGCGACGGGTCGGTCGCCACCCGCCTCAAGGGCAACATCTGGAAGGGACCGTTCCATCTCCCCAGGATGCAGTTGGTCTGCTGGCAGCAGCTGCAACAGATCGCGCTCTAGGCCTAGGCGCAGATGCCGGGTTCGTTCGAACGCCTGACGATGGACAGGAACGCCATCGCGCTGCCAGACAGGATGATCCGCCTGTTCAGCGGCCGTGGCGCGACCTCGGTTAGGGACAAGACGGTAACAGGCCTACAGGGACTACAGTTCCCGCCAGTGGAGCTGCGCGACTACCGCTTCCAGCTCGCGTTCTTCGACGAGCGGCTCGGCGGCTGGATCCAGGACATCGTCGCCGACGTCTACGACTACTACCGCAGGAGAGACGAAGGCCTACATCCGCTTGGGTTGAACTTCGCAGGATCGCTGCCAACGGAACTGGGCTTCGACCCGCGCTCGGAGGACGATGTACCGGCGACGCTGCTACTGCAGCAAGCACAGTGGCAGCCCAACTGCTACACCAGGCGCGGCACCTTCCATAAGTTCCTTGCCGGCACCTGGCGCTCGTTCGGGATCGAGAGCGACGCCCGCGTCTCCGCCACGCTCGACGAGATCTACCTCGAGTTGCGCATCGACAACCGGGGCGACGAAGAGTTGGACTGGATTGTCGCTGCCGACCAGAAGGTCCTCGACTACGTCAAATTCGATGACTTCTTCCGCGACCGCGCGAGCCACCCCGACCCGTTCTCCGTCGCCTACGACGGTTGCTTGGTGAGCGTCGCGAGTGACCTGCAGGTGGTCCCCGGTAGTGGCTGGGCCTGGCGCATCCCGGGCCGCTCCAGCGCCACCGCCAACTTCGGCATCAAGATCGCGGTCCACGACCGCGAGCAGCGCTCGACCGGGCCTGAACTGTGCCACGACACGGACCTACTGAACAAGGCGCACGAAGCGGCGAGAGCGACACGCCTCCGCTGGAGTACCGCCAAAAAGAGGCTCCCCACGGTTCGCACCGAGTGCGCCCGGCTCGACGAGTTCTACGACCGCTGCCTTCAAACCGTCCTCGAGTGCCGCTGGGAGCGGGAGAACTTCGACGTTCAGCCGTTCTACGCGGTCGGTAGCTGGCTCTACACCATCGCC
>DASROV010000048.1:0-3036 GCA_035646755.1 Trueperaceae bacterium
GTTGGGCATCGGTCGCTCGTGGCTTGGCACGTCGGCGTAGCCGAGGCTGGCGCGCGCGACGTCCCAGTTGGGGATCTGGGTGTACTTCTCGTTGAGCGTCGCGAAGAACGCTGCTTGGTCGGCCTCGCGTGCCGGCATGCCGCCGTACACGGCCAGGAGGTCAACCGAGGCGGGCCCGGTGAGATAGCTGAGCACCGCGAACGCCTCTTCGGGGTTGTCGGTCGAGTCCATGACGCGGAAGGTGTCGGCGTGCAGCCTGGCGGTCACCGTGCCGTCGTAGGAGGGTAGAGCCGCGGCGTCCCACTCGGTGCCCGAGAGGCAGCAGGTGTACCAGAGGTGGGACTGCGCCATGGCGACGTTGCCCGACTCGAACGGGTTGCCTGCGGCCAGCAGGTCGGAGCCGTCTTGAGCGGCGTTGGGCATGATGTGATGGGTCCAGATCGCGTCGTAGTACCAGTTCCAGCCGACGCGCCAGTTATCCGGCATGACGGCGTCGCCGTTCTCGTCGACCATTAGGCCCGGGCCGAAGAGGGTGACGTTCTGTCGGGCCGCACCGCCGCCGGCCCACTGGTTGACGAAGCCGAACTGGACGATGTTCTCTGGGTCGAACTCGGCCATGGTGGCGTCGAAACCGTTGGCATCGACTGTGAGGATCTTGGCCACCTTGGTCATGGTCGCCATGTCCCAGTCGACGCTCTCGCCGTCGAGCGTGTACGGGTCGCCGATGTTGGCCGGCGGGTACTCCAGGCCTGCTTCGTCGAACATCGCCGGGCGGTAGTAGAGGAAGGCGGGGAAGTTGGCCATCGGCAGGCCGATAAGACCTTCGTCGGAGCGCTGGTTGTTGACCGCGGCTTCGGGGAACTGGCTGAGGTCGTAACCCGAGGCGTCCACGAGCGGTTGCAGGTCGAGGAAGTTGCCGGCGAATGCGGCGGTGCCGGCGCCGCCGACGGGTCCGACGATGTCGGGCGCTTCACCGGTGGCGATCAGCGTCGACAAGGTAGCGACCGAGACCTCGTTGGTCACGTAGATGATCTCCAACACGATGTCGTCTTGCGACGCGTTGAACTCGGCGACGATTGCGTCTTGAGCGGCCTTCTGTTCCGGCTGGGCGCCTGCGCCGAGGCCGACAAGCCAGGTTATCGTCACCGGCTGTGAGAAGGCCAGGGATGCCAAGGTCGATACTAGTAGTACGGCGAGGATCCTACGCATCTGTAGTTCCTTTCTCTGTTGGGGAGTGGGGCCGAATGGCTACGGACTGCGGGCTAACGCGCTGCGCAACTGCCCCTCCCTTCTCGCCTCATCGTGTCGACACCAAGGGGTGGTCGTACGGGCGGGACCGGCGATCGCTCTGTTCGTCAAGCGAGGTAGGGAAGGGTGCGAGCAGCTCGTGGAGCGGCAGCGTGGCGACGCCCCTGGCGACGGCGTCGGGACCAAGTTCCGCCATGAGCAACCGCGACTGGTTGGGCATGTACCGCGAGCGCAGCTCAGGAAGGCGGGACTGCAGGCGGTCGACGAGGGCCGCCATGACGTCGTCGTGCCAGGTGCCGCCGACGACGGTGGCCTGGGGGTCGAGGAGGTACTCGGCGGCCACCAGCATCGGTGCCAGGCCCTCGGCGGCCTCGTCGAGCCAGGCCAGGAGCGTGGCGTCGCCCTTGGCCAGCAGGTCGGCAAGGTCGGCGTGGGTGGCGACCTCATTACCGGAGCGCGCCAGCCGTTCGGACAGCTTGAACAGGTCGAAGTGCCTGCCAAGGTAGTCGCCGTTCTTCGCCGGCAGTGTCGGCATGAAGCCGATCTCGCCGGCGTTGCCTTGCCAGCCGCGGAACGGCTTGCCGCCGCGGATGATGGCGCCGCCGAGGCCGACGCCAAGGAAGGCGTAGAAGTAGCTCTCCAGCGAGCGGCCGGCGCCGTAGTAGCTCTCGCCCATGGCCGCCGCGGTGGCGTTGTTCTCCAGGAAGACCGCGAAGTCGACGCGCTCGCTGAGCCGCTCGCGTACCGACACGTTCTCCCAGCCCGGGAAGCCCTCGGGGTTGATGATGTTGTCGACGACGCCTTCCGCGATGCGCAGCGGGCCGGGGAAGCCGACGCCGACGCCCCACACGCGGTGCGCGTCGACCGCGCCGGCGAGTTCGGCGACGGTCTTGGTCATGAGGTCAAGGGCGGCTTCCGGGTTGGGGAAGGCCAGCTCGCGGTGCAGTCGGCCGCGCACCTGGCCCGAGAGGTCGACAAGCAGGCCGGTGAGGTGGCCCCTGTCGAGGTCGAGGCCGATGCTGTAGGCGCCGTCGGCGGCGAGCTCGAGCAGGGTGGATGAACGCCCTCGCGGTCCCTGGCGATGCCCCGACTCGAGCAGCAGGCCCTGTTCTAGCAGCACCGTCACGAGGTTGCTTATCGTCTGCGCGGTAAGCCCGGTGCGCCGCGCGGTGTCGGCCCGGGAGATCGGGCCGTGGAGCCTGACCATCTCGAGTACCGTGCGCAGGTTGTGCACACGCGCATGCTCCAGGTTGGTGCCTCTGAGCACTTTCACACCCTTCTCAAGCCGCCTTGCGAATTTTGATTGCAACATTTGTACATCAAATTGATTTAACTGTCAAGCCCAGGTAGTTTGGCGAGGCGAGGACCGTTTTGTATCCGGTCAGCTCGTGTCCGGGTTCGCCACTAGCATTTGCGAATGTTCGTTGTGGTTAGAGCATCCGATCCATGACCGCGCGACCACCGGCCGAGCCACGCGACAGCCCGCGGGACAAACGTGTAGGCTCTACGGGCCATGAGGCGCAGATGACCGTAGCGCGAGCGTTCGACAGGGCTGGAGCAGGCGAGTTCAGGGCGGAGGGGGCGGTTACCTACGACCGCCGGACCCCGCTGCGCTGGGTGCTCTCGCATCTGTTGCAGTACTGGCCCCTGCTGCTGTCGTTCTTCGTGGCCGCGATCTCGACCAACGTGCTGTTCTCGCTGGTGCCGACGCTCACCGGCCGGGCCTTCGACCTGGTCCTATCCGCAGAGGCTAGCCGTGCCGGTCTTAGCCGCATTGCGCTCACGATC
>DASROV010000049.1:0-2240 GCA_035646755.1 Trueperaceae bacterium
TTACTGACCAGCCGAGACCGCTTAAGTCACGCTTGACAGTGGGCGCCTGAACCGTCACCCGCCGTGGCTGGCGCGTCTCGACCGGCGCTGGCCGCGGCGGCAGCAGCGCGAACAGGTTCTCCCTAAGCTCGTCGAGGCCCGTGCCCTCCGTCGCCGACACGAACGCCAAGGGCAGGCCGGCCCTGCTCAGTTCGTCCTCGAGTTCGACCAGCCGGTCATCCTCCACCAGGTCGATCTTGTTTATCGCAAGCAGCGCGGGGCGCTCGAGCATGGCGGCGTCGTACTCGCTTACTTCGTGCCTCAGCGAGGCGAGCGTCGTCACCGGATCGCTGGCGGCGTCGAGCACGAAGACCAGTAGGCGCGTGCGCGAGATATGCCGCAAGAACTCCAGACCGAGTCCCTTGCCGAGGTGGGCGTCCTCGATGATGCCGGGTATGTCGGCCATGGTCAGGCGTTCGTGCCCCCTGCTCACCACGCCGAGGTTGGGGCTGAGCGTGGTGAAGGGGTAGTCGGCGATGACCGGCCGGGAGTTCGACATCGCCGCTAGCAGGCTCGACTTGCCGGCGTTCGGGTAGCCGACGAGCCCGACGTCGGCGATGGTCATCAGCTCGAGCCGCAAGCGTCGACGCTCGCCGGGCGTGCCCATCTCGGCGAAGCGCGGCGCCCGCCGTGTCGAGGTCGCGAACGACGAGTTGCCGCGTCCGCCGAGGCCGCCCGCCGCGACCAGTTCCACTTGGCCGACGGTTACCAGGTCGGCTATGAGCTCGCCGCTGTCACGATCGGTCACCTTGGTGCCGACAGGCACTG
Source organism: Trueperaceae bacterium (assembly GCA_035646755.1). Lineage (GTDB taxonomy): Bacteria > Deinococcota > Deinococci > Deinococcales > Trueperaceae > DASRWD01. The sequence goes on from DASROV010000049.1 coordinate 808, forward strand.
CGACGTAAAGGTCTTCGCCGGCTCGCCCTGCGCGGTTGCGGCCCTCGCCCTGGCCGCCCACCGGCGCCCTGAACTGGGTACGCCCAACCAGCTTGTCGAGCGAGCTGACGTCGTCGACGGCGCGGAGGTAGACCGTGCCGCCGTCACCGCCGTGGCCACCGTCCGGGCCGCCTTTGGGCACGTACTTCAGGCGCATGAACGACAGGCCGCCGTCGCCGCCCTTGCCGCCCTGCACGCTGATGTCGAGTACGTCCCTGAAGGCCATGAGGTCCCTTCTCACATGACGAGCGCGACTCCGCCAAAGTGGAGCCGCGCGTCTAGTGTGTGTTGAGGCGGGGCCATTGGCGCCCGCCGGTCAAGGCGCGTTAGTTCAGTCCGCAGCCGACGCCACGGCCTCAGGGGCCCGGAGATCGACGCTTACGAAGCGACCGGTCGCACCCTTGTCGTGGAACTTCACGACGCCGCTCCTGAGTGCGAAGAGCGTGAAGTCGGAGCCGAGACCGACGTTCTGGCCCGGCTTGAACTTGGTGCCGCGCTGACGCACCAGGATGTTGCCAGCGAGCACTTCCTGACCGTCAAAGCGCTTGACGCCGAGCCGCTTGGAGTGGCTGTCGCGCCCGTTCTTGGAGCTACCGACGCCTTTTTTGTGTGCCATCTGCCTGTCTCCTAGCCCTCTGCCTTAGCCTTCGACCGAGGTGATCCGGACTTCCGTGAACTGCTGCCGATGCCCGATGTGGCGCCGGTAGTTGTTCTTGGCCTTGAACTTGTAGACGTGAATCTTGTCGCCACGACCGTGGCCGATTACCTCGGCCTTGACGGTGGCGCCGTCTACGTTCGGCGCGCCGACCTTGAGGCTTTCGGCGTCGTCACCGTTGCCTAGCAACAGGACAGGAAGCTGTACCTCTGACCCGGTTTCCGCCTCGATCTTCTCAAGCCGGAGCACGTCACCCTCGGCCACGCGGTACTGCTTACCGCCAGATTCAACGACTGCGAACATCCTTCTACCTCCGGCGGCCGGACCGGACGCTGCCGCTCCTCCGCTACCGAACAGGAAGTATAGCGGAAACGAGCGCTTCTAGACAAGGCCGTGTATACGTTCCCGTGCCCGGCCGCGCGGGCGACGGCCGAATTTGCCCTTGCACGGGCGTCATGACCTATACTCGGGCCGAAGTTAACGGTACTTGAAGCAATGAGAGGGGTTCACTTTATGGCAAAGGCCACGACCGTCAGCAAGGCGGATCTCGTAGACCAGATCGCCTCCTCGACCAAACTCTCGAAGAAGGCCGTCAAGGAAACGGTTGACTCTCTGCTGGAAACGATGTCATCGGAGATCTCGAGCGGGTCCAAGGTCACCCTTACTGGCTTCGGCACCTTCGAACTGCGCCAGCGTAAGCCACGCACCGGCGTCAAGCCCGGCACTACCGAGAAGATCG
>DASROV010000050.1:0-5071 GCA_035646755.1 Trueperaceae bacterium
AGATGACGGCGGCGAAGGCGAGCGCGGAGGTTCTAACGGGTGCGAGCGAGAACCAGGCCTCGTTTACAAGGCTCATGCCGGTCGGCCAACCGACGGCCAAGGTGAAGCCCAGCGCCACGAACAGCAGCACCGTCGCCTGCAACATGTCGGGCCGGGAGAGGCGGGCCGCGACGGCGTCGAGGAAGTTCACAGCGACTCCTCCGGGCCCGCAGCGGGCTCGGGGTCGAGGAGCATCACGTCGACCAGGCTCGGAGCCAGCCACACCGTGCAGGCGTCGGGGCAGCCGGAGGAGGCGACAAGCGAGCCGCGCGGCAGTGAAGCGGTGAGCCCAGCGTAGAGCGCCGGAGGCAGCCCCTGCTCGGCCATGCCAAGCGCCCGGGTCGCCCCGGGCTGCAGGCTCCCCTGTGGCCCAAGGCCGATGATGATCACGTCGTTCATGGCGAAGGCGCCGCTGTTGCTCAAGGCTCCGCTCTGCAGGCGCAGCGGGAACGCGGCCACGTCGGCCGGCATGACGACGATGAGCGAGCGCCAGCGCGGCAACGCGACGTGCATGCCGGCCCGATCGAGACGGTACGGCTGCGCCCTCAATGGCCGGGCTCCTCCCGGCACGTGGATCACCGTCGCCGGCAGCGAGAAGTACTCTCTCGTCTCGAGTGTAAGCGCGAGCTCGCCGCCGGCCAGCGCCAGGGTTCGGCTACCGACCAGCTCCGCTGCGGCCGGCCGCAGCGCTCGCCAACCGGCGAACGACATCAGGGCGGCAAGCAGCACGGCCGAGACCACGCCGGGCGTGGAGAACAGTCGCATGAGCGCGATTACCACCAGGCCGAAGGCGGCCGCCACGGCCAGTACCAGGGCTTGCGGTGCCGGTGCCGGCGGCATTACGAGCGGCTCGGCGGTGAGTGACTCGACGAGGGCAGTGCGGTCGAGTGGTGAGAACGCCTCGATAACGGCGACCGCGTCGACCGGCGCGCCGCCGGTTGTCATCACGGCGCCCGCACCCAACCGCGTCATGGAGCCGTCGGCCAACAGCCGCAACTCGTCGTGGCTGCTCGGCAAGTCGCCATGCAGCACCACAAGCGCGCCACCGGTGGCGGCGGCCGCGATGGCCTCGAGCCGGGGCGCGGTGCCGCTGCCGTCGATCAGCACGCTCCTCACGCCGTCGTAGGCGGCGGGCTGGAGCGGAAGCTCCGCTGCGTTGAGGTCGATGACCCGCGCCTCACTGGCGAACGAGGACGCGTAACGGCCAGGTTGGCGGCTCACGACGATGTCAAGCGGCCGCGAGTCCTGCTCCCTGCCCGGCAAGCTGCCGCTACCGATTACCCGGGCGGCGGTACTCAAGCTCCAGGTGATGTTGTTGAAGACCGGGACGTAGAGGCGCTCCTCGACCACGCTCACACCACCGCCGCCTGACACCGGCACGCTCAACACCGCCGGTATCGCGCCGGCGCGCAGCGAGCCTTGGTCGAGGGTGACGGTGAGCTCGCTGCCTGGCGGCACGTCGTTGGCGATGAGCCGCACGGGGTTCCATGCACCTACGACGAGGTGCCCGGCGATGCCGACCTCGAGCCGCGTGTCATGGGCCTGGGCGCGCGCCTGAGCAAGCAGCACCGGCGCAAGCGCGACCGCGAGCAACGCCAGCAGCGACCTGCGGAGGCGGGCTCGGCGGAGGGATGGCGACACCATGGGCACTATGGGCCAGAGTATACGGGCGGTCGACAGGGCCGACGGTGCGCTAGGCAAGGGCCTTCCCAGGAGTCGCCGGCGAGCGTCGTGCAGCGCCCATGGCCGGCTGCGAGGCGGTGCTCAGTTCTTGTTCGGCAGGAACACGATGGCGCTCACCACGCGCCGCTCGCTGCTGCGATTGACGACGTCGCCGTCTATCACCAGGGTGGTGCTACTGCCGCTGTCGAGGCGCATCGCGTCGGACGCGCCGAGGCTCTCGAACAACCCGATGAGCTCGCTGGCCCGCATGGTCTCGGCGACCACGAGCAGGATGGAGCCGTCGTGGGCGATGCCGATCGCGGCCTGCTGGGTGAGGCCGTCGAGGATCCGCTGGCCGGCGGCGAAGCCTTCGAGCGACGGCTCGTAGGCCCGTTGGCCATCCTTGAGCAGCAGTGGGCCGGCCTCGACCGCGTAGCGCGCCTCATCGAACACCGAGGGCTCGATGCTGGTGTCGAGGTAGACCCGGTCGCCGGCGTCGAGCAGCGCGAGCTGCCGGTTCGTCGGTGGATAAACCAGCGCGTACGAGTCGTCTGCTTCCGGGACCTGGCGCGGGCCGATCTTGTTCTCGACCACCAGGCCGTCCTGCACGATAAGTACGCCCATATTCGGGCGGCCGGCCAGGGCCCCGGCGGTGGTGAGCACGCCCACTCCCGACGCGAGGTTCCCCACCTCGATCAGCCCCAACGAGGTGTGCAGGGCGATGCTGGCGCTGAGACGCGCGATCGAGGCGCCTTGGTCCGAGAAGGCGATGCTGGCGCGGTTGCGGCTCGGCAGTGAGAGCAGGCCACCGTCGATCAGCAGGTAGCCGATGGCGTCGAAGGTGGCGGTGTCGAAGTAACCGGCGTTGAGCGCGATGGAGGCGCCCGAGGCCAACTGGCTCACCGTGCGGGGCACGTGGCTCTCGCCGACGACGCGGAACTCTCCGCTGCCTGGTTCGACGCTTACGACGTGCACCACCGAGCCGCCGGAGTTCGTCTGATAGTTGAAGCGGCGGTAGCTGACGCCTGGGGCGAGAGGTCGCTGCACGGTCGGCTGCGCGAGGACCCGCCGCGGGATAACGTCGATGACCAGGCGCGCCGGATCTGAGAGGGCGAAGTACTCGTAGCTGAAGGCGGGGCCGGTGAGCCGGAGGTTGGTCCCGTCGACGGAGGCGTCGAGCACCATCTCGATGCCGGCCACGTCCTCGAGCGGGGCCGTGGGCAACAACAGCGGCGGCAGCGTGAGGTCGAGCGCCTGCCCGGCCGACACGGCGCCTTGGCCGTTCATGCCCGCGAGGTCTACAGGGCGGACGCCCGCCAGGTCGAGCACAACCCTTATCTCGGCTTGGCCAGAGGTGCGCACGCCCGCCAGGCGCGGCAGGTCGACGCCGAGGGCGGCGAGGGCAGCGGCGCTCAGCATGACGTCGCCTCCCGCCACCACAGGCGGGTCGACAGCTAGGCCAGAGAGCCAACCCAGTCCGGCCACGTAGGTCTCCTCGCGCTGGCCGATGCGGATCACGATGGCGTCGCCTTCGACTCTGGCGGTGGCCCCCGGCACGAGGTAGAGGTCTTGGGCTTGGTCGAGAGCTTGGTCGTGAAGCTGGTCTTGAGCCTGGTCTTGAGCCTGGTTCTGAGCCTGGTTCTGAGCCTGGTTCTGAGCCTGGTCTTGAGCCTGGTTCCGAGCCTGGTCCTGAGCGAGGGCGCTGCCCCAGAGCAGCGCGACGAGCGGGGTCAAGCTCAGCAAGTGGAGGAAGCGCGCCCTGCGGCGAGTGAAGCCGCCAGGCTCAACTGGCGCCCGGAGGCGGGCACGGCTGTTGGCGGCTGGGTTTGAGAGGGGAACTGCTGACATCGCCGGTGAGTCTTCCAACTGCGCGCCTGAACTTCGTGAGGATCGCATGGCAGGATGGTGAGAACCGCTAGTCAAGAGGCACTTCCGTGAAGCAAGGTCCCGGGCACCTATCAGATGGCGTGGAACAGGGTCATGAGCGGGTCGATGCCGATAGGGCCGCCCAAAACCTGGCTAAGGCCGATCTCCAGTCGGTAAGCTTCGACATCCCGGCGGTTGAAGGTGAGAGCACCCGAAGCCATCGCCTGTTTTCTCATGTTCGACACGGCATCGGGCAGCATGTCGACCATCGTCAGGTGAGGACCGAGAACTTCTACCGACACCTTGTGGCCGGCCTCGAGGCGCACGATGAGGTCGGCCTGTTCGAGCATGGTGCGCGCGACGGGATCGGCGGCGGAGCGCGCGAGCAGGGCCGTGCCAACGCCGCTTGGCAGCACCCGTTCGGCCGCGACCCGGTCCTTGGCCAGGACCGTGAGGCTGGCAGCGCCGAGGCTTACCACCTCGCGGGCGATCGCCCTTGCGGTGGCGCCAGCGCCGAGGATAACCACCTTGGAGCCGGCGGCGTCCCAGCGGTGGGCGCCGAGGAGAGCGGCAAGCGCCCTGCCCAGGCTGTGGTCGGCGATGATGCCGGCCTGCGTGACGGTGACGGTATCGGCGGCCGCCAACTCTTGCGCGTCGAGTGAGCTGCGGTCAGCGAGTCGTTGGGCTTCGACTTGCCGTTCCTCATCGAGCACCATCGCGCCGGCGAAGTCGAGCCGCGCCAGACCGCGCAGCAGGTCGGCCATGGCGCCGCTTGGCACCGCATGAAGGTGGAACCTGCCGGCGGAGTCGCGGAACGTCCTCACCGCGTGGCGGACGTCCGGATCGTCGCTGACGAGTGCTACCAGATGCATCGGGACAGTTTAACAGCAGCGCTCACCGACGTCTCATGCGTGACCTGGCGGATGTGAGGAAGTCGGCGCGGGCGGCGTTATACTCACCGGTTATGAGGCGGATCTAGATGCACGTAGTGCTACCTGACGGGAAGAGCCTGGAACTCCCAGCGGGCGCCAACGGCGCCGACCTGGCCGCCGCCATCGGGCCGGGTCTGGCCAAGGCCGCGCTCGGTGTGCGTGTCGACGGCAAGCTAGCGGATCTGCAGAGCGCTGTCGTTGACGGCGCCAAGGTGGCGATCGTCACCAAGCGGGACGATGACGCCATTAGGCTGCAGCGGCACACGCTCGCGCACATCCTGGCGCAGGCGGTGCGGGAGTACTTCGTGGCGCAAGGTCATGACCCGACCTCGGTGCGCATGGGCATCGGCCCGGTTATCGAGAACGGCTTCTACTACGACTTCGACCTGCCGCGTCCGCTCACCCCCGACGACCTCGAGGCCATCGAAGAGCGCATGCGCGCGATTCAAAAGGCCGACCTGCCACTTCGCAGGTACGCCCTGCCGCGCGACGAGGCGCTCGAGCGCTACACCAGGCTCGGCGACCCGTTCAAAGTCGAGTTGATCGAGGACCTGCCGACGGGGGAGACCATC
>DASROV010000051.1:0-2262 GCA_035646755.1 Trueperaceae bacterium
CCGGTGTTGGGGTCGAAGTACTCCCACATGCCCGCGTCCGTCGCCAAGCGGATCCCGTCGGAGCGCAGCCGCTGCGCCAGATCGTCATGTCCGTAGCGACTGAAGCCGTCGGCCAGCATCCAGTTGACGTTGAGCCAGACCGGTCCTCGCCAGTAGCGCCGCGGTTCGAAGCCGGGAGCCCCGGGGTCGGAGCTTGGCATCAGGTAGTGAACCTGCTGACCCCAGCGGCGCGCCGTCGCGGCCAATGAATCTGCCTGCGCCGCCGAGGCCGAGCCGGCGAAGAGCGGCATGAAGCCCTCGAAGGCCCGCACCGCGATCGCGTCGCCGCTGACCAGATCCCTTGACAGGTAGAAGCTTGATGCCTCGTCCCACAGTCCCTCGAGAGCCGTCGCGCCGCGCTCCACCCAACCGCCTATCTCGGCTGTGTCGTCCGGCGCAAGGTGCTCAGCCAGCGCCAGCAGGTCAAGGTTCGCCCGCTGCAGGATCGCGTTGAACGACACGCTCGCCACCTTGAACGGCGAACGCTCAAAGACGGCCTCCGGCTCGTAGTCGAGGTCCCTGAAGAGCGCCACCAGGCCGAGATAGCGCTCGTACTCCTCGGCGCGCGGACGCTGCTCGGCCGCGACGTGGCCCGTGTCGTGGCGCAGCTCCGCGACTGGGAGGCGGGGTGCCCGGGCCAGGGCCGTGTCCCAGATGGGACTGTTGTCAAGGCCGCTCTCCCACGGGTGGACGATGGCGTATAAGCCGCTTCGCTCGGGATCGCGGGCGCGCACGAACCAGCGGTGGAAGGCGAGCAGCTTCGGGTAAAGGAAGCGAGCGCGGCGCTCCGCATCGAGGCTCGACCCCGCGCGCTCCAGCAGCCGCCTCACGACCGTGGCCAAGACCGGCGGCTGGGTTATCCCTGAGCTGGGTATCGGCCCGGGCGCCCTCCAAACGTCTGGACCGGGGAAGTACCCGGTGCTCTCGCGGTGGAAGATCAGGTGAGGAACCATGCCGTTTGCCCACTGCGCGCTGAACAACACCTCGAGTTCGCGCCAGGCGCGCTCCTCGTCGAACGCGGCCCAGCCGAGGGCGATGAAGCCAGAATCCCATAGCCACTGGTAGGGGTAGAGCTGGGGAGACGGCACCGTGTAGCCGCCACGGTCGTTGGCGCGCAGGGTCTCCTTGGCGACCCGCGTGAGTTCATCATTCTCAGCATTGGATCGATTGGTCATGCCACTAACCTTTCACTCCCCCGGCCGTAAGTCCCCCGATGAGGTACTTCTCGAACCAGAAGAACAGAACCATTATCGGCACCGTGACGATTACCGCTCCCGCCATCAGGTACTGGCGCGGCACCTCCTGGTTGTTGAGGGCCGCCATGCCGCGCGACAACGTGAAGATGTCAGGCGAGTCGAGGAACATGAAGGCGAAGAGGAACTCGTTCCAGGCGATCATGAAGACGTAAAGCCCCACGGACGCCAGCGCCGGCACGCTAAGCGGCAAGGTTATGCGCCAGATCACCGCGAAGCGGCTGCAACCGTCGATCAACCCCGCCTCTTCCAACTCCTGCGGGAGCGTCTGGAAGTAACTGCGCAACATGTAAAGCGCCACCGGGATGGTGGTGGCCGGGTAGATGATTAGCAGGCCGGGTAGCGTGTCGCGCAGGCCCAGTTGGGTGAACACCGAGTAGAGCGGGATGACCAGCACGATCGCTGGGAACATGTAGATGAGCAGGATCGCCCGCGACATGAACGTGCGGCCCCTGAAGCGCAAGCGCGTGACCGCGTAAGCCCCCAGGATCGCCAGGACCAACGTGATCAACACGGTAACGCTCGCCACCAAGGTGCTGTTGCCGATGTAGCGCAGGAAGTCGAAGGTGAAGAGCACCTCGCGGTAGCCGCTGACGAGCTGCGTCCAGCCCTGGCCAAGGTCGACACTCAAGTGCGTGGGGTTCTGCAGCATCGCGGCCCTGCTCTTGAAGCTCGAGACCACCATGAAGTAGAAGGGGAACACGACGACGAACAGGAAGAACGCGAAGCCGAACGCGCGCAGAACGCGCACCAGTAGCACCTCGAGCGTGTAGCGCGTGACGTCATCTAGGCGCTGGCCCCGCAACGCGTAGCGGGTGAGGTGGCCGCTAAGGACGAAGGCCAGCAAGCAGCCGGCGATGCCCCAGAATGGAGCGATGACGCTCAAGCCAAGGGGCTTGAAGCCGGCGAGCAGCAGCCACGTAAGTCCGGCCACCGCACCAGTAGCCACCGCCACGGCCGGTGGCGTGTC
>DASROV010000052.1:0-3008 GCA_035646755.1 Trueperaceae bacterium
CACGCCTTGCACGACGTCGGCCCTTGTCGCGACCGAGACGACGTTGCCGGCCTCCGCCTGGGCGCGGAAGACGTTGTAAGGGATCTCGACGGGGCCGTCACCGGCGGGGAAGAACAACGAGACGATGAGGTAGTTGGCGGCGACGAGGCCGAGCACCAACAGCAGCCAATAGCTGCAGCCCCGAGGTTGGCACGCCCGGTCCGGGTCGCGGCGGGACGGCGTCCCGATCTGGCGGTGGCTGGCCTGGTACCTTACGTTGCCGGTCTGCCACGCTTATCGCCTACCTTCCCTTGGCTGTCTACCCTTGGCCGTCATTCTAGGGCCTGTGACGGCGCTTCTGCCGCCTGTGACGCCGCGTCTGCCGGTACCTCTACCGCCTTGATCCGTTCGATGAGCTTCGCCGACGTGATCTCCTGGAGGCTCCTGTCGCCGCTGAAGGACTCGTCGTCGAGGTAGCTGCCCTCGCCGTTGTGGCGCATGGGGACCAACTCGTGCGACGTGAACTTGCCTGAGCGCCGCAGTCGGTTGAAGTGCGAGTTCCGAGCGATCCGCCAGCGTCCGGGGATCAGCAGCCGACCGTAGAGCGGGATCCTGTCGGTGCTCGACACAAGGTGATGGAAGTGCTCGAGCTGGCTCATGCCCGGCTCGCTCGCCATCACCCCGGCCAAGGAGATCATCGTTATCGGCGCTTCGAGCGCGCGCTTGAGGAAGGGCACGGTGACCAGCCCGATCTGCACTCCTCCGCTGTAGCCGACGATCACTATCGGCGTGCCCGACCCGGGCCTATAGCCATTGGCCAGTAGGGAAGCCACCATCACCTGAGCCCCGCCCCGACCGTAGATGGGCGCGTAGCGACTGTCGGCGGCCACCAGCACCTGCAGCAGGTTGCGCAGGTTGATGCTGAACGCCAGCAAGGGCCGCCTGCCCTCCAGCTTGAACTGCAGCATCCGGCGCCAGAACCGCGAAAGCGGCCGCCCTTCCGTGAGTTCCATGTTCGTCACCGAGTAGGGCAGGATGTCGCCAAGCACCACCGATCGGGGCAGGCCGGCCGAGAGGCGGTCGAGCATGCCGCTTACGTCGTCGTAGTTGCCGTGGCCGACCTTGGCTATGCCGTCGAGATAGATGACGAAGCGGTCGGGGGTTTTCCCGCCGCCGAACTCACGGTAGTCGGCGCGGCCGGGCACCCCGCCCTGCGGCTCGGCCCCCTCCTCACCGAACCAACCGGCCCACCAGCCAAGGGCTTCGAGCGGCGCCAAGAACAGCGTCACGGCGACGACGGACAGTCCCACCAGCAAGAGGGTCAGGATCATGCGCCCTCCTCCTTGGCCCAGTCCTCGACCGGCACGTCGACGAGGGTCACCGCCGTCTCCTCGATCATCTCGCTGAACTCCTCGGGATCGGTGATCAGCTCCTCGACGCCGGCGCCGACGCGCCTGAGCCAGTGAGCTGCCCAGTACAGCGGCAACCCCACCGAGCGGCGCAGCACGGCGAGCAGCAGCGCGCCCATGGCGACGGTGGCGGCGGCCTGCCAGGGGCCGAGCTCGAGCCCGCCGGCCACGCCGCGCACCATGGCGAGCACGCTCCAGGTGGTGAGCAGCACGGCGAGCCCGGGGCCGAAGTAAGGAAGGAACGCCAGCAGCCCGAACAGGCGCGGGGCGTACGACAGGCCGACGACGGTCGTTACGGTCGCCAACGACACCTCGCTGTCGAAGCCGAAGCGTGCGACGGCGTAGATGCTTGCCGCCTGGAACAGGAAGGTGAACACGAACAGCAGCGCCGAGATGAGCAGGCTCAGCAGGAAGCGGACGCGGCCGACGCGGTTGGCGAACAGCACCACGCTCTCGCCAACCGCCTCGGACACGCCGGCAAGGATGACTATCAGCAGCGCCGTGCCGCCGATCGCGGGCAGTCGCAGGATGCGAGGAAGACCCTCGGTGTAGAGCGCAAGCACCTGGTTAACGACGTCGGCGAAATGGGTTAGCGGCGCCATGCGAGTGCCTGGAGCTTACCGACATCCCGGCCTGTTGCCAGTCTCGGCGGCTGCGCCTAGCATGGGGCATGACCGACGACAGCACAAAGCAGCGCGACTCCTGTGGTGGGCTCTTCCTTTCCGAACTACGCGCCGGTTACGTGCGCCAGAAGGTGCTGGCCGAGGAGGCCTTCGCTCAGCTCGAGGTCCCCGACTGGCACAAGACGCTCGACCAGGAGGGCAATTCTGTCGCCGTGTTGGTGCGCCACTTGGCCGGCAACCTCACCTCCCGATTCACCGACTTCCTCACCACCGACGGGGAGAAGCCGAGCCGCGACCGGGACGGCGAGTTCGAGTCGACCGGCATGGCGCCGAGCGAGCTGATGGCGGAGTGGGACGCGGGTTGGAGCGTGCTGTTCACCGCGCTGGCAGAGCTTGCCGAGGCCGATCTCCTGAAGACGGTCACCATCCGCGGCCAGGAACACACGGTGATGCGGGCTTTGGTTCGAAACTACGACCACTCGGGGCATCACGTCGGGCAGATAGTGATGCTTGCCAAGCGTTGGCGCGGGGGGAAGTGGCAGACGCTGTCGATACCCAAACGAAGGTAGGCGGTCGGGCAGGCGCTGGCTAGCGACGTCAGTGACGTGAGACCGTGCCGCTTGCCGCTCTCGACGTCAGGGCCGCTCACGTGACCCGGCGGCGATGCCGGCCACGATGGGCCCAAGCAACTGCACCAGTCGCGAGCCGAATGAGCCCGACCGACCCTTGCCGCGGAGCGCGGCGAGCACGGCCCCGGCTACGGACGCCGTGGCGACAGCGGCGAAGGGAGAGGCTTGTACTCCCTCCCGTATCAACCGGGTCGGCTCGGCGCGTTCGGCCGCAAGGCGCAGACGCGCCTTGGCGATCTCTAGTTCGAGCCTCTCCGCCGGAACATGCTCAGTGCTATCCATCCACCTACTCCAATGACGATCCAGACGGCCAAGCCGGTCAAGGCTGCGGCGGCGGCGGGGGTGAACCTCTCGAGGAAGACCAGATA
>DASROV010000053.1:0-2556 GCA_035646755.1 Trueperaceae bacterium
TGTCGATGAGATGCTCGACGTGGTCCCGCGAGTCGGCAACGTCGACCGCACGCAAGGTCAACTCAATCCGCGCGTGCCAAAGACCAGATCGCCGAGCGAGCTCCACGCACTCGCCGATGCCGGCCTGCTCCACGACGCGAAGGTCGGCCGCGAGCGACTCTTCGTCAACTACGACTTCCTCGAAGTACTCACCCGCGCAGACTGAGTCGATTGAGACCGGTTCCGACATCCTCCGCCACGCGCGGCTTGGCGGTTCGTCCGACTCCTCTCCTCGGGACGCCCTTCTCGCATCGGTGAGCAACAACTGCCACGACGTCGGGCGCACCAACCCCGCTCAGCAGGCTGCGTACCCGGCCAGCGGCATGCTTGCGTTCACCGCCGGTGTCGCTGACCGGCTCACTTCGGTGAGACCGGACCAATGTCCCGTCAAAGGGGGTCATCGACCCAGTGACCAGCGCCACGACTTGATCCCGGTCAAGGATCAGTTCGCGCTTGCGCGTTGCAATGGAGCTATTGATCAAATCGGTTGGGTGCGGCTCTCCTGAAGGGACGGCCTCGAAGCTGAGTTTCAGGCGCTGAGCCCGCCTGGAGTGGTGCTCCTGGGTGCCCGACACGCCATGCCAGCCTCCCGCATTGTGAGCGCCGCGTGGGGTTCTCTGGACTGTAGGTAGATTACCTACAGATTGGGAGTGGGATCATGGCCATGATGAGTCCACGACGAGCCAGCCGGCCGCTGCTGCGCGGGACGCTGTTCACGTTGCGCCGCAAGTGCGGCAAGGCCGGCTGCCGCTGCGCCACCGGGGATGCCCATGAGAGCCCCGCGTTGGCCTACCCGGCCGGTGGTCGTACCAAGACGATGACGCTGGCCGCTGCCGACGTGGCCGATGTGGCGGCCGCGTTGGCCCGGTACCGGGCGGCGCGTGAAGAGCTCGATGCCGCCGCGGATGAACAGATCGCGAACCTGGTCGCGACCGCCGCTGCCCGGCGAGCCGAGCGGCGGCGATGAGCGTGGGGCGCGAGGAGCCGGCTAGCGCCACCGACACCGCCAGCCTCGGAGCGCACGAGGCGGTTGCCGGTGAGAGGTTCACGCGTTCGCGCGACCGGTTCGAGACGGTGCTGGCATGGCTGGACGGCGACGAAGCCGTCGGTCTGTCCCACGCAGAGCTAGAGACGCGCCTGGAGGTCGATCATCGTGAGCTGTTCCGCCAACTGGTCCAAGACCACCTCGATCTGCGTGCGCTGCGCGAGCCTAGGCTCACCGACGTGCGTGACGCCGAGGCGGTGAACCGGCCCAGCGTCGAGCCCGGACACACCCGTGGCCTGGCCACGATCTTCGGTGAGGTGCAGGTAGGCCGGGTGGCCTACCGCAGGCGTGGCCTGGCCAACCTGTATCCGGCCGACGCCGGGTTGAACCTACCGACCCAGAAGCATTCGCATGGGCTGCGGCGGCTCGCGGCGATCGAGGCCAGCCGCGGCTCGTTCGAGGAGGCGGTGGCCGCGATCGAACGCTCCACCGGCCAGCAGCTCGGCAAACGCCAGGTCGAAGACCTCACCAGGCGGGCCGCGATCGACTTCGAAGGCTTCTACGCCGGCCACCGGCCCCCGCCGAGCGCCGACGCCTCAGAGGCGCTGGTGGTCCAGGTCGACGGGAACGGCATCGTGATGCGACCAGACGCGCTGCGGCCAGCCACCGCGAGGGCCGCAGCGCAGGCCACCGGCAAGCTCGCCGGCCGGCTCTCGCGGGGCGAGAAACGCAACCGCAAACGCGTCGCCGAGGTCGGCGCGGTCCACGACACCACGCCCGTGCCGCGCACCGTCGCCGACATCCTGCCCACCACCGACACCGAACGTGAACGGGTCCGCGCCGGACCGAGTGCCACCAACAAGTGGCTGACCGCCAGCGTCGTCGATGACGCCGCGACCGTGATAGCCCAAGTCTTCGACGAGGCCGAGCGACGCGACCCCACCCACGCCCGCAGTTGGGTCGCTCTCGTTGACGGCGCCAACCACCAACTCGACCGGATCGAAGCCGAAGCCGAGGCCCGTCACGCCGACGTGTTCATCCTCATCGACGTGATCCACGTGCTCGAGTATCTGTGGAAGGCCGCCTGGTGCTTCTACAACGAAGGCGACCGCGACGTCGAAACCTGGGTCCACGACAAGGCCCGGGCCGTACTGGCCGGACGAGCCACCAGCGTCGCCGGCGCCATCCGACGCACCGCCACCAACCGAGGCCTGGCCAAGACCGCGCGCAAAGGCGCCGACGACGCCGCGCGATACCTGACCAACAAGGCCCGCTACCTCGACTACCCCACCGCCCTGGCCAACGGCTGGCCCCTCGCCACCGGCGTCATCGAAGGCGCCTGCCGACACCTCGTCGCCGACCGAATGTAATGCGGATGTCCGCATTAGAGTCAATACCGTTCAATTAGAGTTACATAGGTGTAGTTTGTTGCTATGCCTCGTTCTGGTTGGAAGAAGCCCGAGTCGGATCGCCGACTGCCGGATCTGGTGTCGGTGGGCTTGCTGATGAAGGTGTTCCCGGCCGAGGTGGTC
>DASROV010000054.1:0-2537 GCA_035646755.1 Trueperaceae bacterium
GGATGGAAGGGCTTCCCGAAGACATCGTCGGCAGGCTTGAGAACCTGCGCGACGAAGCTGCGAACGACCACGAGAAGGTGGTTGGAGCAGGCGGTCTGCACATCATCGGCACCGAGCGTCACGAGTCGAGGCGCATCGACAACCAGTTGCGTGGCCGCGCCGGCCGCCAGGGCGACCCCGGCTCGAGCCGCTTCTACGTAAGCTTCGAAGACGAGCTCATGCAGCTGTTCGCCAACGAGCGCGTGCTCGGCATGATGGACCGCCTCGGCATGGACGATTCGCAGCCCATCGAGGCGCGCATGGTGACCGGCGCCATCGAGCGTGCGCAGAAGCGCGTCGAGGACCGCAACTTCGGCATCCGCAAGCAGCTGCTCGAGTTCGACAACGTCATGAGCAAGCAGCGCGAGGTAATTTACGCCCAACGGCGCCAGGTGCTGCTCGGTAACGACGTAAGCGACGACGTCCAGGACATGATCGCGGAGTACATCGACTCCCAGGTCCAGCGCTACCTGAACCCCGAGCTCGAGGCCGAGGAGCAAGACCTTGGCGCGCTTAACGCAGCCCTCGCCGACGCGGCGCCGGCGCTCGGCGACGTCGACCTCGAGCGCTTCCGCGGCCAGGACCCCGACACCGTCACCGACGAGCTCGTCGAGCTCATGGAGAGCGCCTACAAGAAGCGCGAGGAAGAGCTCGGCGCGCCGCTACTGCGCGAGCTCGAGCGCTTCATCGTCCTGCAGGTGGTCGACCAGCATTGGAAAGAGCACCTCCACAGCATGGACGTGCTGCGGCAGGGCATCGGCCTGCGCGGCTACGGCCAGCGCAACCCACTGCAGGAGTACGCCTTCGAGGGCTTCAACCTGTTCGAGGAGATGAAGGCCAACATCCGCCTCAACGTCGCCAAGCTGCTTTTCCGCGTCGAGGTCCAGACCGACTCGAACCTGCAGCGCCGCAACGTGCGCCAGGCGCCGCTGCAGTTCAGCGCCGACCAGCCGCAGGCCGTCGCCGCGGCCGCCGGCGGCGGTCGCGCGGCTGCCCGAGGACCAGCCGGCGGTCAACCGCGCGCCAGTGGTCCGACCGCGCCCATCCGCGCCGAGGAGAAGGTCGGTCGCAACGACCCTTGCCCCTGCGGCAGCGGCAAGAAGTACAAGCACTGCCACGGCCGTGTCGCCGCCGCCTAAGTGACCGTGTCGCGGCCGTTCAGCTCACGGCTGTCCGCCCGCGCGACTAAGACGTCGTCGAGAGTCTGCCTGGGGATCGATCCCCGGCCAGGAGCGAGCGCCTACACCGACCCGGGGCGGCTCGGTGGCGACCGGGGGGCCGTGGCCGCCGCGGTCGCGCGTTACTTCACCGCTATCCTCGACGCCAGCCACGACCTCATCGCCTGCTGCAAGCCGCAGAGCGCCTTCTTCGAGGCGCTGGGCCTTCCTGGCCTGCAGGCCCTGGAGGAGGTGATCGCGCACGCGCGCTCGCTCGGCGTGCCAGTGATCCTCGACGCCAAGCGCGGCGACATCGGTAGCACGGCCGGGGCTTACGCCGACGCGTATCTCGGCGACGGCCCGTTCGCCGCCGACGCCCTTACTGTCAACCCTTACCTCGGGCTCGACACGCTCGAGCCGTTCATCGAGCGCGCGCTGGCCAACGACCGCGGCGTGTTCGTGCTGGTGCGCACCTCCAACCCAGGCAGCGCCGACCTGCAAGGGCTCGAGTTGGCCAGCGGCGGCAGTCTTCACGCACACCTCGCTGCGCGGCTAGCGGCGCGCGCCGCGGCGCTGCCGCGCGACGGCGCCGGTTACACGTTGCTCGGCGCCGTGGTCGGAGCCTCTCACGGCGCCGAGCTGGGCGCGCTGCGCGAGGCCATGCCGGCCTCCTGGTTCCTGGTGCCAGGTTACGGCGCGCAGTCAGGCACGGCGGCCTCCGCCAGCCCCGCCTTCGACGCCGCCGGCAACGGCGCGGTGGTAAGCGCCAGTCGCTCGCTCACCTACGCCCCTGGACTGCGCGAGAAGAGCGACCTCGAGGCGATCGCTGCGGGCGTGAGGCGCCGCGTGCTCACGATGCGAGCCGAGTTGAACGCCGCCGCGACTGCCGGTTAAGGCGTCTGCATGTGCGAGATGAAGCCGGCCGGCGACAGGTTGGTGCGCACGCTCGTCATGAGGCCGAGCACCTTGCCTACGCCGACCTCGGGACCGTCGAAGACCGCCGCGTAGACCCTCACGCCGGCCAACGCCGGCAGCGTGAAATCGAACGCCTCAAGCTCCGCGCCCGCCACGATCTCGAGCGGCCAGGCGACCTCGCCCTGCGGGTCGCTTGCCACTACGAACATGCGCGAGTCGTTGTGGGTAAGAAACAGGCTCTTGGCTGTGTCCTGAGGCGCGGCGATATAGCGCTCGACGTTGACGGCGCAGTTGCCGAGGTACGGCAGCACGTCACGGGGGTTGCCGTTGAGATCGATGCCCTCCTCCGGCCTTATCACCAGCAGGCGCGGGTAGACGGTCCAGTTCCAGATGATGGCCCAGAAGGAGAGTCGGTCACCGTTGTCG
>DASROV010000055.1:0-2033 GCA_035646755.1 Trueperaceae bacterium
ACGAGAACAGCGTGACGATGAGGAAGAACGCTAGGAATGCTGGCCCGACCGGGCCGTTGCCGAAGGCGTGCACCGAGGACACCACACCGGAGCGGGTGAGGAACGTGCCGAGGATCGACAGCGAGAAGGTGAGGGCGACGAGCATGAGGTTCCAGGGCTTGAGCATGTGCCGCCGCTCCTGCACCTGAACGCTGTGGATCAAGGCGGTGGCGGTGAGCCACGGCATCAGGCTTACGTTCTCCACCGGGTCCCAGGCCCAGTACCCGCCCCAGCCGAGCACCTCGTAGCTCCACCAGCCACCGGCGATTATCGCGGCCGAGAGGAAGCCCCAGCCGGTGAGGGTCCAGCGCCGGGTCATGGTCATCCACTCGGTGCCGGGGCGGCGCGTGAGCAGGGCCGCCATCGCGTAAGCGAACGGCACGGTGAGCCCCACGAAGCCGAGGTACATCAGCAGCGGGTGCACGGCCATCATCCAGTGGTTCTGGAGCAGCTCGTTGGGCCCCGGCCCGTCGAGCGGCGGCACCGCCAACACCCTGAACGGGTTGGCGAGGAAGGCCACGACGAAGAAGAAGAACACCTGCACGCCCTGCATGATCGAGACCGCGTAGGGCTTCAAGGGGCTGCTCGGCGCGATCACGGCGAGCAGGGCCGTGTAGCCGCTAAGCAGCCACGCCCACAGCAGGATCGAGCCCTCGAGGGCCGCCCAAAGCGTGACGATCTTTACCCACAACGGCGAGGCGATGCGGGAGTGCGCGGCCACGTAGGCGAGGCTGAAGTCGTCGGTGAGCAGCGCCGCCACCATGACCACGATGGCGGCTGTGGCGACGATGAAGCCGGCGACTGCGGCCAGTCGTGCCGACGTGATCAAGCGCGCTTCACGACGCCGTGCGCCTAGCACGCCGGCGACCACACCGTAGAGGGCGAGAGCGAACGCTAAGTAGGCCGCCGCGCTGCCGACGGGGCCGAGCTGGAGGTCCATCAACACCGCTCCATCAAATTCGGCCCATCACGGATCGCGCGCCGCTCACTGAAGCGACTCCTTGAGCGCCTCGACGTCGATCGCCTCGCCCTCGGCCGGCGGCTGGTAATCGTTGCTGTGCTTCACCAGCAGGTTGTCGCTGACGAAGACGTCGTCATGGAAGGTGCCCTCGATTACGACCCCACCGTTCTCCTGGAACATGTCGGGCGGGGCGCCTTCGAACGTCACGGGGTAGCTCTGGTAGGTATCGGTGACGGTGAAGTTGAGCTCGAGTCCGGCGTCGTCGAAGACTACGCTGCCCGGCTCGACCAGGCCACCGAGGCGGATGCGCCTGCCGTCGAAGGAGTCGGCGTCACGCGCGTACTCGCTCGGCAGCACGAAGTAGACGAGCGAGCTCTGCAGCGCCCTGGTGATCATGAAGCCAGCGGCGACGAGGACGGCGACGGCGAGCACGCCGTAGATGATCTTCTTGCTCATCGGTCCGAGCCGTCATGCGGAGGCCGCCGCGACTTCCAGTTGAGGTAGAAGAGGTACCCGGCGTAAACCAGCAGCAGTTCTACCCAGGCGATCGCCACCCACTGGTTCTGCGTGAGGTCAGCCAACACGGACGACCTCCGTCGGTAGGCCGGACGGCTCGGTGGTCACGACCGCGTCGACGGCCGCGCTGCGGCGCGCGATGCGGATGCGCTCTGACACGAAATAGACGTAGATGAGCCCGGCGACGGCCACGTTGACGAGCAGGATCCTGAGCATGGTCGGATCCATGGTCACGCCGCTACCGTCGAGGTTGACGCTCTTGGCGGGGTGGAGCGTACGGAACCACTCGGCGGCCAGGTAGTTGAACGGCAGACTGACGAGCACGATGATCATCACGACGGCGCTCACGCGGCCGCGCCGCTGCGGGTCGTCGATGAGCGCGCGCACCAGGAAGTAACCGACGATGAGCGCGAGCATGATGGCGGTGAGCGTGAGTTTGGCGTCCCAGGTCCAGAAGGTGTTGAGCGTCGGCTTGCTGTAGATCATGCCGCCGGTGATGGTGAGCGCCGAGTAGAGC
>DASROV010000056.1:0-5173 GCA_035646755.1 Trueperaceae bacterium
GTGTGCTTCCGGAAGGCGGCGACCGCCCTCACGGTCTCGGTGGTGTTGCCCGAGCGGCTTACCGCCACGAGCAACGCTCGGCGACGCGGCGAGAGGTACGCCTCTGGGCGGAGCCACAGCTCCGAGGCCGGCAGGCCGCGCGCGGGCACCTCGTTGAGTTGCTGGTATAGCGTGGCGGCTGCCACCGCCAGGTAGTAGGTCGAGCCGCAGCCGATGAACAGTACCTCGTCGAACCGTTCTGGCGCGAAGTCGTCGAGCCCCGGCGTGTGGCGTAGCTGCGCGAGGGTCTCGGCCCAGGCCTCGGGCTGGGACTCGATCTCGGTGAGGGTGTGGCGGCCGCGCGTCACGCGCTCGCGCCTTCGTGCATGATCAATCGCCTGGCGTTGCGGTGGTAGACCTTCTCGAGCACGTCGCGAGGAAGATAGAGGCCGTAGGCGTACCAGCGACCCTGCGCGGGCAGCTCGCCAAGGCCGTAGTTGAAGTACTCGTCGTCGGTCTCCAGGAAGCGGTAGTAGAGCTGGTAGACCGCCAGGCTGGCGTCGGCGTCGGTGCCGAAGAGGATCCTATCGGCGTGTTCGAGGAAGAACCGCCGGGCCGTGTACGGCTGCCGGCCGAGCTCGCCGAGGCGCGCGCTGATGTCGACGTTGAAGTTGGGGCACTCGTCGAGCAGCCGCCCGACCCAACTGAGGTCCTCGGCGCAGCAGCCGACGTGCGCGCCGATGAAGGTGGTGCCTGGGTGGCGGCGCACGAGGTTGGCGAGCTGCTCGAGGATGGTGGCAAACGAGGGGAACGGCGGGCTGGTGAAGCGCCAGGAGGGTTGGGCCTGTAGCTCCTCCCAGCGCTCGTTGGTCTCGTCGACCGGGTCGAAGAACGCCGCGGGATCGGCGACGTGGATGATCACCGGCGCTCCGAGCGCGCCAGCGGCCTCCCATAAGGGCGCCAAGCGCTCGTCATCGACGGCGACGAGGCGGTCGTGCTGGTCGACGACGTGCAGGCCGAACGGCTTCCAGATCTTCAGTCCCTGCGCGCCGCGTCGCACCTGGCTCGAGAAGCGCTCGGCGGCCCACTCGCCGAAGCGGTCGCCGTGCGAGGGCCAGCACGACCAGTCGACGCCGCCGAAGTGCACGAAGCGCTCAGGTGCGCGGTCCTTGAAGTGCGCGAGGTGGCGGTCGAGGACGTCCTCGCCCCAGCCGCCGTCGAGGTCGACAACCGTTTCGACGCGCGCCTCGTCCATGGCCGCCAACAGCTCGTCGACCGGGCGCTGCGACCACTCGCCGCCGAACGGCGGACCGAGGTGGAGGTGGGCGTCGATGACCGGAAAGCGCGGCTCGTCGACGACGGTCTGCTTGACCACCAGTTTGGGCCGAGGCCGGAACCGGTCGAGAGGGAGATGATCTTCGCTGCGCGTTACTGCCATGAACGGGCTACACCCCTTCGCTACGCCAAAGAGTTCGCTGAACGACTCACGTTTTTAGCTTCGTTTGGCACATACTAGGTCGGGCGTTGACCCAGTACAAGGGGATGCTTGAGTGATTTTCGCCAACTCGCTCAAGTGCCCGGTTGCCCGCGTCAGCGGTTAGGCCTGGTAGCGAGCGAAGATCGCCGCCCGCGTGACGCGCGCGCCGCCGCCGGCCGCGGCGTTCTCGGCGCCGGCGGCCACCCCCAGACGAAGCGCTGCCGGCGCCTCCCACCCCGTCGCGCGGGCATAGAGGAACGCCGCGAGCAGCGCGTCACCGGAGCCGACCGGGTTGACGGTTTCGACCCGCGGCGCTGGAACTTGGTGCACGCTCTCGCCGACGTAGGCCGCGCCGGCGGCCCCGAGCGTGAGCAGCACCGGCACGCCGTGCTCCTCGTAGACGGCTCGAGCCGCCGCTAGCGGGTCGCCGGTGTGTGGCACCAGGGCTTGGAGCTCAGCGCGGTTCGGAGCGATGAGCGCTGGCTTGGCTCGCACCGCCGCGGCCAGGGCGGCGCCGCTGGTGTCGACCACCACGGGGCCAGGCAGTTCCGCCAACAGGTCGGCGTACTCGCCGGGCGAGAGCCCTGTCGGCAGGCTACCGGCGACGACGAACTGCCGCGCCCCCATGGGCGGCAGACCGGCTACCAGCAGGCGCCAGTCGGCTTTCGTCACGATCGGCCCCGGTTCGTTGAACTCGGTGGGGTGCGGGTCGTCACCGAGCACTATCTGACATTCACGCGTCTCGCCGACCACCTCATGGAACGCCCCGGTGAGCCCATCTGCGGCCAGGAGGTGGCGGAACTTCTGCCCGTTGAAGCCGCCGAGGAAGCCGGCGACCGTCACCGGCGAGCCCAGGGCCGAGAGCACTCGCGCGACGTTGACGCCTTTGCCGCCGGCCGCCTCATGCACTGCCGTGATCCGGTGGAGCGTGCCGGCGTCGACGGGCCGTTCGACGCGCAGCGTGCGATCGATAGCGAGGTTGGGCGTGAGCGCGACGAACTGCACCTCAGCCGACTTCCTCTTCCAGGCCGGGGGCCAACTCGACGCACAGGCCGGCGTGCTCGAGCTGCTCTCGCCACTCGGCGCTCAGGCTCTCATCGGTGATGAGGCGGTCGATGGCGCTGAGCGGGGCGAACTTGGCGAGTGTCTTGCGGCCCACCTTGCTGTGGTCGGCGACCACTACCGCCCGCTCGGAGACCGCCAGGAACGCCCTCGCCATCGCGCTCTCGAGGTGGTCGCGCATGGAGAAGCCGAAGTCGGGCGCGACGCCGCTGCAGCCGAGGAAACAGAGGTCAAGGCGGTACTCCTGGAGCGTGAAGTTGACCATCTCGCCGATGAGCTCATACGAGTAGCTGTTCAGCACGCCGCCGGTGACGATGACCTTGGTGAGGCTGTGGTTGTAGAGCTCGGTGGCGACGTTGATGGCGTTGGTGACGACAGTTATTGGCTTGCCCCGCAGCCAGCGCGCCAGTTCGGTGCAGGTGGTGCCGCCCGAGAGCCCGACGACCATCCCCTTCTCCACGCCTGCAGAGGCCGCCGCCGCGATCGCCCGCTTGGCGACGGCCTCCTGCTCGGCCGCCTCCCTGAAGTCCTGCAGGTAGGTTATCGGCGAGCGCACCTTGGCGCCGCCCCACACGCGCTCGATCACGCCGCGCCGCTCGAGCGCGGCGAGGTCGCGGCGCACGGTGGCGATGGAGACGTCGAGCAGCTCCGCGATGGCGTCGACCTTGAGCTCGCCACGCTGCAAGATCAGGTCGTGCAGGCGTTGCAGGCGTGAGCGGCCGGCAGCGGAAGAGGTGTCCATCGGTGCTACCGAGTTTACGCGGCCGCCCGGCCGTTGGCCGCCGGAGTTGCGCGATTAGGCGGTATTCGCTCAGCGGCCTGCTACGCATGGGCCGCTTTCGTTCATAGAGTTGAGCGATGACCACCGCCGCGCCCGCCGAACTCCTGCGCCAAGCTCGCCACAACGGTTACGCCATCGGCGCCTTCAACGCCGTCAACCTGGAGACGGCCCAGGCGATAGTGGCCGCTGCCGAGGCGGAACGCGCGCCGGTGATCCTTCAGGTCTCCGAGAACGCGGCGCGCTACGCGGGCCTACAGCCGCTGCTCGCGCTAGGCCAGAGCCTCAAGGCGGCGGCGGCCGTGCCGGTGGTGCTGCACTTCGACCACGCCGAGAGCTTTGAGAGCGCGGTGGCCGCGCTGGAGGCGGGCTTCGACTCGGTGATGCTGGAGAGCGGGGACCTGCGGCCCGAAGAGTACGCCCGCCGGCTACGGCGCCTGGCCGACAGCGCGCACGACCGCGGAGCGTCGGTGGAAGGCGAGTTCGAGATCGTCAGCAAAGCGAGCCGCGAGGGCAAGGGGTTGCCCCTTGAGGCGTTGCCCGGCCTAATCGCGGCGGCCGGCTGCGACACGGTGTGCGTCGCCATCGGCAGCGAACACAAGATGCGGGCGAAGACCGCGGGACTCGACCTGGTGCGGCTCGAGCGCATCGCCGAGCTCGTGCCGCAGCCGTTGGTCTTGCACGGCTCGTCAGGCGTGAAGGAAGACGACCTGCGCCGCTGCGTACGACTCGGGATCGCCAAGGTCAACCTCGCCACGGAGTTGATGAGCGTGTTCACCACGGCAGTGCGGACCGCCCTGGCGGACGACGCTGTCAACGACCCCCGCCGTTACCTCGGCGCCGCCCGCGACGCGATGACGGCAAGGGTGCGGGCGTACATCCGGCTGTTGGGCAGCGCTGGGCGGGCGGACTGAGGGTGTCGCCGGCTCGCCACCGCCCGTACTGACGGAGGGGCGGCCCGAAGGCCCTCAGCCCTTGACGGCCCCCATCGTCAAGCCGCTGACGATGTAGCGCTGGATCACCAGCGTCAGCAGGATCACGGGCAAGGTGATGAGCACAGCGGCCGCGCCGAGCCCACCGAAGTCGATCGAGCCGTAGGAGATGAAGTTGAACACCGCGACCGGTACCGGCTTGGTGGTGGGGCCGGAGAGCACGAGGCTGAACAGGAACTGGTTCCAGCTGAAGATGAAGGCCAGGATGCTGGCGGCCACCACTCCCGGCATCGACAGCGGCAGCACGATGCGGAAGAAGGTGCCGAGCTTGCTGGCGCCGTCAACGTAGGCGGCCTGCTCGAGCTCGATCGGTACCTCCTCGAAGAAGCTGATCATTATCCAGATGATCAGCGGCATGCCGACGATTAGGTGCGTCATCGTCAACGCCACGTAGGTGTCGATGAGCTTGAGGGCGCGAAACGCGATGTACCACGGCACCAGGTAGGTGATGTATGGCGTGAGCCGCGCGACGAGGATCGCCAGCGCCAGCCCGTTCTGCTTGTAGCGCGCGATCGAGTAGGCGGCAGGCAGGCCGAGCACTAGGCCCAGTCCGGTGGAGAGCGAGGCGATGACGAACGAGTTCCAGGTGAAGCGCAGGAAGTTGTTCCCCGCGATCACGTTGCGGTAGTTGTCCAACGTTGGCTGGAAGATCCACACCGGCACGGCGCTGGTGTTGTCGACCTGGCTGCGCAGGCTGGTGAGGATCATCCAGTAGAACGGGAACAGCATGATGGCAAGCACCGCGACTATGAGCAGTGCGGTGGCGACGCCCTTGAGGCGCTTGACGCGGCGTGCCCGCATGGCACGCTGGTGCGCGTTGAGCGCGGATCGTTGCCGTCCAGTGGTGTCGCTACGGATCATCTCGGGGCCCTTCGCAGCAGGTTG
>DASROV010000057.1:0-4152 GCA_035646755.1 Trueperaceae bacterium
CGGCGAGCGTGAAGATCGTGTTGCGGCCGAGCGGCGCAGACGGGAGGCAAGGCGAGTGACGAGGATTCTGGTGTGCGAGTGCAAGCAGGAGGTCTCTTCCTTTAACCCGGTGCCGAGCACCGCCAAGGACTTCTCGTTTCACGAGGGTGACGCGTTCCTGGCGATGCACCGTGGCGCCAACCGCGAGGTCGGTGGCGCCTTGAGCGTGTTCGAGGCCGAATCGGGCGTCGAGGTGATCGGTGGCTTCAGCGCTCAGGCAGTGACGTCCGGTGGCGTCCTCACGGCGGACGCGTTCAGTGAGATATCCGGTCGCTTCCTCGCTGCGGTCGAAGCTGCTACTAGCGACCCTGCCGGCGCCGGCCTCGACGCCATCTACTTCTCGTTGCACGGCGCGATGTCGGTAGAAGGCGAGGGCGACCCGGAGGGCTACCTCCTCGAGCGGACCCGAGAGATCGTCGGGGAGGCCCTGCCCATCGTCGTCTCCCTCGACCTGCACGGCGTCTTTACCGACCGCATGGCGCGCCACAGCGACGTCGTCGTCACGTACCACACCTACCCGCACATCGACTTCCGGTCGACAGGGGAACGCGCCGCGCGAGCGTTGTTGAGAATTGTTAGACATGGGGCCAGGCCGGTGATGGCGAAAGTCGCGATCCCTGCGCTGGTGAGGGGCGACGAGTTGATCACCGAGAGCGGTCTGTTCGGCGGCTTCATCGGCCGCGCCCAGGCGCTGGAGGCCGACCCAGCCGG
Organism: Trueperaceae bacterium; assembly: GCA_035646755.1. Classification (GTDB taxonomy): domain Bacteria; phylum Deinococcota; class Deinococci; order Deinococcales; family Trueperaceae; genus DASRWD01. The sequence continues at coordinate 751 of DASROV010000057.1, forward strand.
GCTGTCGGCCGGGATGTTCATAGGCAATCCGTTCACCGACGTCGAGGCCTTGCAGAGCTACAGCCTTGTCGTCCTCGACGAGGCGGTTGGCGAGTCGGTCGGGGAACGAGCCGCACGCGAGGCGGTAGCGCTCGCCGAGGATTTCTGGGCAGTGCGAGAGCGTCTCCAGCAACCGCTGGTCCCGTTAGCCGACGCCGTCGAGAAGACTGTGGCGCATCACAGCACCGGCCGCGGCGGCGGAGGCGGAACTGTCATCCTCACTGACGCGGCGGACGCCACCAGCTCGGGCGCCTCTGGCGACAGCAACGCGATCATCGCCGCTCTGGCGGAAGCCGGCTACCAAGGCCGGGTGCTGGCGCCGGTAGTCGATCCCCAAGCGGTCAAAGACGCGTTCGCGGCCGGGGTCGGGGCGACGATTCACACGTCCCTGGGAGGCCGACTCGATCCCGAACGCTTCACACCCATGCCGTTCCGCGCCACGGTGCATCTGCTCAGCGACGGGTCGTTCCTTAGCGAGACCGCGCGGCAGCGCTGGGACGCGGGACCGACGGCAGTCCTGATCGGTGAGCATGCCACGGTCGTCGTCACCAGCCGCCCGGTCAGCCTCTACGACCGCTCGTTGTTCCTGGCGCACGGGCAGAACCCGGGCGACTTCGACGCCGTCGTGGTCAAGTCGCCGCACTGCGAGCCACGGTTCTACGCGGCGTGGGGCGCCTTGCTGCTCAACGTCGATGCGCCGGGCTCGACCAGCGCCAACCTCCCGTACCTGGGCCATACGCGTTGCCCGCGGCCGATGTTCCCGCTCGACGGCGACGTGCCGTACGAACCGCGGGTGACGCTGTTCCGGCGACCACGACTAGCGGAGACGATCCCATGAAGATCCGCGAGATCACGGCCGTCGGTCTTTACGGCGCCACCCCGGAGGGCGGCTGGGACGCCGAGCTGAGCCCCGATGATGGCGTACATACCTTGATCGCGGTTGTCACCGACGAGGGAGCGGTCGGCTACGGCAGCGCCTTCACGAACGCCGAACTGGTCAAGGCGGCGCTCGAGGTGCTCGAGCCGCTGTACCGCGGCGAGTCGGCGCTCGAACCCGAACGCGTGAGTGAGAAGCTGCACCAGAACACCTTCTGGCTCGGTCGCGGCGGGACGCTTACGCACGCCATCAGCGCCATCGACATCGCCCTTTGGGACCTGCTTGGTCAGGCAACCGGCCAGAGCGTCGGCCGACTGCTGGGCGGCCGCTACCGCTCGAAGGTTCGGCCGTACGCCTCGCTGCTGATGAAGGAACCCGATGCCTTGGCGGCCGAACTCGAGCCTCTCGTCGAGCAGGGCTTCCGAGCCTTCAAGATCGGCTGGGGACCGTTCGGGCGCAAGAGCCGTGACCTGGACGAAGCCATCGTCAGCCGGGCGCGGGCGGTCATCGGCGACGGCCAGCTGATGGTCGACGCCGGCGCCTCCGACGCGTTCTGGCCGAACGGCTACAAATGGGCACTACGTACCGCTCAGATGCTGGCCGCCTACGACGTGACCTGGTTCGAGGAACCCCTGCGGCCAGACGCCCTCGACGATTACGTCCAACTGCGCCTACGGGCACCGGTTCCTATAGCTGGCGGCGAAGTGCTCACCCGTCGCCAGAGCTTCCTGCCGTGGCTTCAGGGCAAGGCGTTCGATATCGTCCAGCCCGACGTCACCAAGGTCGGGGGCTTGAGCGAGCAGCGGCGCATCGCCTGGACGGCGCTCGACAACGGCGTCGCGGTCGTCCCGCACGGCTGGAACACCGCCCTCGGCCTGGCGGCCGACCTGCAGTTGGCGGCGGCGCTGCCCAACACCGAGCTGGTGGAGTACCTTACCGGCGCCAGCTACATCGACGACATCGTCGCCGAACCGTGGCAGCTCGACGATGACGGCATGCTGCTCATCCCGGAAGCGCCCGGACTGGGCGTGAAGCTCGACCTTGACGCAGTGACTCGTTTCACGCGCGGCGAGCGCCTGCCGGCGGCGACTTAAAGGAGTGAGCGCGCGATGATCATCACCGACGTACGTTGCCACGTGCTGTTGGCCCCCAACATGGACGAGAGCCTAACTTCGTCGGCGCAGGACGGCTTCCTTGTCGTCATCGAGACCGACGAGGGCCTGACTGGCATCGGCGAGACCGACGTCAACCCGTGGATCGCTCGAGCCTGCGTGATAGCGCCGGGCACCCACACCATGGGCCGCTCCCTACGCGAGATGCTCATCGGCGAGGACCCCCTCGACATCGAGCGGCTGTGGCGCAAGCTCTACGTCGGCAGCGCCATGAACGGCCGCCGCGGCGCCGGCGTCCACGCCATCGGCGCCATCGATGTGGCGCTGTGGGACCTACGCGGCAAGGCCGAGGGGGTGCCTGTTCACGAACTCTTGGGCGGCGCCAAGCAACAGCACGTCGTGCCTTACGCCTCGCTGCAACCGGCGGGCGCGAGCTTCGAGGAGTACCGCGACTCGCTGGTGGAGTGGGCGCTAAGAGCCAAGTCGCTGGGGTTCCGCGCGGTGAAGACCGAAGTCACGATGAACGGGCCGTATGCCCACAGCGGGCTGAACGAGCCGTACGAGCGCCATACCGAGGTAGTGGCTGCGGTTCGCCAGGCCATCGGGCCGGGCGTCGCGCTGCTGGTCGACGTGCAGTACATGTGGGACGACGCCAAGCTGGCGCTGGAGACGCTGCTCGACTGGCGCGAGTTCGACATCTCGTTCATCGAGACGCCGCTCTGGACGGACGATCTAGACGGATACGCCGAGCTGTCCGAGGCGTTGCCTATGCGCGTGGCGGCGGGCGAGTGGCTCGCGACGCGGTTCGAGTTCGAGGAGTTGATGGACCGCGGCAAGGTGGCCGTTGCTCAGCCCGACATCGGACGGGTAGGGGGCCTCAGCGAAGCGATGAAGGTCGCCGCTCTCGCAGCCGAGCGCGGAATCGCGTTGGTGCCGCACTGCTGGAAGACCGGCGTTAGCGTGGCGGCGACGGCTCAGTTCGCCTTCGCCAATGAGCACTGCGAGTACATCGAGTACCTACCGCCGCAACTGTGCATCGAGACGTTGCGCAAGGAGCTTGCCGACGACGGCCTGGTGTTCGAGGACGGTTACATCAGCCCTCCCACTGCGCCTGGGATGGGCGCGATTGTCGATATGGACGCCGTCGAGCGCTACGAGGTTGCGTGATACGAGGTTGTGTATTACGGGGTTGAGTGATACGAGGTCGCGTGGGCTGTCAGGTGGGGCGCGGCCGCCAGGAACGAGAGTGAGGGTCAAAACGTGAGGATCATCAGTTACTACCAGCCGGATAGCGGCTCGGACAGGGGCTCGGACAGGGGCTCGAACGGGAGCTCCGCCCGGCTCGGTGTGGTCACGCCGAACGGCGTGCTGGAT